>NZ_JAUBTS010000016.1:0-128532 GCF_036705105.1 Microcoleus sp. B9-D4 | reverse complement strand
GCCGGATGTGCCCAAAGGTACAAGTCCGGTTTTGAGGGGAGGGGGTTACAGCGATGTAATCCCTTTACCCGACTAATCCATGAGGATTTAAACGTAGTCAAGAAATGTCAGGAGATAATTGCAGAATGGTTGTATGACATGGGATTGGAATTAAAATCAAGCAAGACAAAATTAACCCACACCCTTAACAAATTAGATGGAAATGTTGGGTTTGAGTTTCTAGGGTTCCATGTACAGCAGCATGAGGTAGGTACCTACCGTGCAGCATCAAATGGACACTTTAAGCTAGGTTTTAATACATTAATCACCCCTTCAAAAGCCAAGGTTAAGGCTCATCTAGCCAAAATTGCCGAAGTAATAGATACCCATAAAACCACCCCTCAAGCTGCCTTAATTTGCAAGCTCAATCCGATAATTAGGGGATGGTCAAACTATTATTCGACAGTTGTAAGTAAGAAAACCTTTAACAAGGTTGACCATTTAACTTATGACAAGTTAAGAGCCTGGGCAAGAACGAGGGGAAAAGGGAACATCAATAAGGATAAATACTGGCGAACAGTAGGCGACCGCAATTGGTGTTTTAGTACCGAGAACGGAATAGAACTAACACAGCACTCAGATACGCCAATCGTAAGGCATATCAAAGTAAAGGGTGTTGCTAGTCCGTTTGATGGAAACTGGACTTATTGGAGCAAACGTAGAGGTGAATACCCAGGAACTCCTAACAGGGTTGCATCATTAATCAAGCGTCAAAAGGGTATTTGTTCTCACTGTGGTTTGTACTTTACCAGTACAGATGTTGTAGAAGTTGACCATATTAAACCGACATCATTAGGTGGGAGAGATACCTACGACAACCTGCAACTTCTGCATAAACACTGCCACGACGCAAAGACAGCAACAGATGGGTCAATACACGATAAAGAAGGTGTCAAAACCGATAGCGTGTCTTAAATCGTATCCATAACAAGGATGGTATTATCAAGGAGCCGGATGAGGTGAAAGTCTCACGTCCGGTTCTGAAGGAGAGGTAGAGGTGGCAACGCCTCTATCGACTCTAACTGAATGACATAATTACTCAATACAGCCAACAGTTCCTACAAGGAAACTATTGCGAAATTAGGACAAAAAGTGAAGCTTGCCCGTTAACCAGTTGCGTTAGTAGAAACGGTGCAACTGGATCGCCGTGGAAGATCGAAAAAATAGATAAAGACGGCAAAATCAAAAACCCTCGACGCAACCCAGGCGACATTCAAATTACCGCATTGCCAGAGTTAAAAGCGGCTAGACCTTGGTTTGCCGGAATAGACTCAACGGTTCTACAGCAAAATGTCAAACGGTTAGACACTGCTTACAAGAACTTTTTTGAAGGTCTGCGTTTTCCCAAGTTCAAGAACCGCAGCAACTTTACATCCTTCACTTTTGTGATGGGGGTGAAAATACAAGGTAACAAAATTTATTTACCTAAGTTGGGCTGGATGCGTTTTCACAGCTCACGTCCGATTCCCATCGGTTTTACCATTAAAGCCTGTACCGTGAGAAAACGGCAAAATGGCTGGTACGTATCGCTCCGCATTGAGGACAAATCTGTTCCCGATTACACTACAAAACCTCTCAAGGATGTCGTCAAAATAGTTGGATGCGACATGGGAATCACTAAATTAGTCCATCTGTCAGATGGATCTCAAATCGAAAATCCCAAGTTCTCAACTACGAAGAAAGCTAAACGCACCCTGAGAATCAGGTCCCGACGAGTCAGTCGAAAAGCTAAAGGTAGCAAGAACCGCAAAAAAGCAGCTCAGAAAGTGGGGCTTTTACACCAAAAGATTAGCAATAAACGTCAAGCTCACCACTGGAAAGTCGCCAAGAAAATTGTGGATCGCAAGATTGATGGCATAGCTTTGGAGGATTTGAATATATCGGGAATGATGCGCCGCTGCCGAGTAAAACTTGAGGAGAAAACAGGTAGATTTCTGAAAAATGGGCAAGCAAAGAAGAAAGGTTTAAACCGTTCTATCTCTGACGCAGGTTGGGGTGAATTAATTTTGAAGATTGAGTATCTGGCTGTAAAGCAAGGAAAGGTCGTAATCAAAATTAATCCCAAATACTCCAGCCAAGAATGTCGGAAATGCGGTCATATCGACAAGTCTAATCGAGATGGTGAAAAGTTCATTTGCACTGAATGTGGATATCATGAACACGCCGATATCGGTGCAGCAAAAACGATTAGAGATCGAGCTTTGAAATTGGTACGCGGGGACTCCGCGAAACCTGGTGCTTGCACCTAAACGCCCAAAAGAGATCATCACGCCGGGCGAGCAAACGTGATGAGTTTGGGAACCCTGGAAACAGGGATATTGAGTCAGAAATTTCTCAAGAATCCTCGCGCCTTCAGGCCGAGGAGTGTCAAAGCACCAAACCATAAATATCCAACCGCACCACAACCCACCGCGAACCAACAAGCGCGTAAAGTTCACAATTTTTGAAAGCAGCGCTGTATCAGCCAAAAATTGTCGCACTAGCGCGGTATTCTTGGGCCCAAAGCAGCCGCCAACTCCCGTCGCCCAGAAGTTCCAAAACCTTCTGGTGATATTTCACTAAACTCACTCGGTGCCCGACACTCACAAACGTAGTTTTAGTGGCTTGCAACTGCTCGTATAAATGTTGCTCGTTCTTCAAATCCAAAGCACTTGTCGCCTCATCCAAAATAGCGTATCTCGGTTCCGTCAATAACAATCTAGCAAAACCTAAACGTTGCTGTTCTCCCAGCGACAAAATCTCCGCCCAATCTAAATTCGCATCAAAACCGCCCAATCTGTCCGGCAAATCTGCTAAGTTTACTGATGCCAAAACGCGGCGCAATTTTTCCTCATCAACCTCGCTGCTGCTGTTGGGATAGAGAAGTTGCGATCGCAAACTACCCAAAATCATATAAGGACGCTGTGGCAAAAACAGCATTTCCCCCAATTCCGGCCGCGCCAAACGACCTGTTCCCGATTCCCACAAACCCGCAATTGCCCGCAGCAAAGAACTCTTCCCAGCACCGCTTTGCCCGACAATTAACAGTCCTTCACCGGGCGACACGGCTACCGACAAATCCCTAATTAAAGTCTTTTGATGGTGCGGAGTATCTAAAGTAACGTGTTCCAGTGTCAATTGCGAACTTATAACTGTATCGATTGTTCTGAGGTCGAGTTTAACAGCACTTTTTTCCTCTCTTAAAGACTCATTAAACGTGGCTAAACGATTAATCCCCGCTGCAAATAAACTCAAGCTTTCAATCCTATATACAACCAAAGAAAAAGCCTCAGAAACCTGACGAAAAGCAAATTCAGCTTGAGTAATATCGCCGTATCTGATCTCACCTGCAAAGTAGATAGAAGCCAGGAATAAAGAGGGAATAATATAAGTTGCATATCTATAGCCCACTCTAAAATATCCCAGATTTCGCTGCCAACCAATTAGGAAATTAAAGTTCCGAACTGCTTCTAAAAATCGGTGTTTCACCTGAACAGATTCCTGTGCTTCTCCCCGGTAAAAAGCAATTGATTCTGCATTGTCCCGAATGTGAACCAAACCATAGCGAAAGTCAGCCTCTTTGGAGAGCTGATTGAAGTTCAAAAATATCAACCTTTTGCCAAAAAATACCATGACTGTCGTGCCAAAGACAGCATAAATTATTAGTCCGATCGAAAGACCTTTGGAAATAGACCACAGAATGCCTGTAAAAGAAATAATATCGATCACTGCCCCCAATATCAGCAGCAAAAACTCTAAACTTGTGCTAGTGAAAGATTTGATATCTTCAGCAATCCGCTGGTCGGGATTGTCGATTTCCTTCTGAGAATTGATTTCGTAATAAGCGCGGTTTTGAAAATAACTACCCAGGAAACTATCAGTCATCCACTCTCGCCAGTACAATCCCAGTTTATCTTGGGTATAGCCGTAAATAACAACTATCGGGGTACCGATAATAAAAACTCCAGCATAAACCCACATAAACCGCCAAAAAGTAATCTGATCTTTTTCAGCCAGGGCGGTCGTGAAAAAATTACTAATATAGCTAATGACTACGTTAATTCCGCTAACTGAAAGTGACAAAAATAGCAGCAGAGCTAACATTATCCACTGCTTCCAGCGCGGTATCAACTTGCTTCTGAAAAAGACAAAAGCAGCCAGCGGGAGGATTAGCATTAAACCAACGATCGCAATTGTCGGTGAGTAGATAATTCCTTTGATCAAAGTAGCTAAGCCCGCCGCAACCGCGTTAAAAGCCTCTGGAAATAAGACTTGAGTACCCAAACATACAGCGCTGACGAGCACAAACATCGCAGCGAAGAGAAATATCAACAACAGCGCTACTAATCCTAAAAAGATTCTGCCACCCCCAGGCTCTAAAGGATAAAAGTAAGGTTGAGCGATCGCAATAAATCTCTGCCACAACTGACGGTCAAATCGATTCATCTTTGCTGTTTACAAAACTACTTTGACTGTTCTAACATATCAAGTCTTGTGACAAACTGCAGCAGTAATTTATGTCCGACTTTCGCGAAAAAATTTGTCTCACCCACAGACGGAAACTTGTTTTCCGAGTTAACTGGTGGAGAGAAAAAAATTGGGAGCTTAGTTCAAGCTCTTAGATTCATCTGTTGAATCAATTCTTTAATCTCAAATCTCAAATCGCTCTAGCTGGAAGAAGTTGCGCTATCGCCGGCCAAGTCCGACTGCAATTCGCTCCTATAAAATCGTTGGCTAATGCCTAAAATTACTTGTTTCATTAGCCAATACAAAACAGCAATTACTACAAAAGTGACAGCCATTACTAAAACCGGACGCTTACCTATCAAATCGTTCATTACTGTGTTAACCAGCGCATCGGGGTTAGTCAGAATGTCCCAACTATTGAAGCGGATAAATCGTCCTAAATAAATGCCGATCGCCGAAAGTGCGTGTATAGTTATCTCCGTTACCAGGATAAATCTACTCAAACCCTGTTGCTTCAGATAGTAACCCAAATTCATCACCGACAGCACGTAAGCCCCAAACCCGATCAGCATAAACGTCAGATACTGCGGGATCAAAGCTAGAGTCACAATCCACACCGAGTTCCCCTGTTTAATCTGCTCGATCAGGTGAATGATATCAGTTAAAACGTAGGGTGCATTGGGTAAAAATGCGATAAACCAGAAAAAACCGCCCCACCACCGGAGAGAGCGAACTCCGCGCTGCCGCAGTACCCAGATGTCTACAGCCATCAGTGCCAGTGTAATCGCGATCGCCCCCAAAACGTAAGTTTTACCCACATCTTGCACAATATGCTTCAGATAGCCTAAAACATGGCGCGTACTGGGCAAAAAAGTAGCGCCTAGGAGAAACGCCGTACCCCACAGCAGCCAGCGCGATCGAGGTTTGCGGAACAGCCAAAAACTCAGGCCCAGCGGCACTAAAGCCAAAAACAAATTCCAAGACATCCAGCGGACATTCTGTCCCATTGCTTCCAGCGCTTCCAGGATTAATCCCATCATGTCAATTTTTATACAATTAAAGGTTTGATGCAGCACCGCTTCATTCGCAGCTTCCGTCTATTTTAGTCCTTAACTTGTAGGGTGAGTCAGCCTCTGGCTCGGGGCGCTACGCCTGAAAATCAAGAACTGCTGATGCACCCTACCACTGTGGACTCAATCTAAAATCTCAAATCGACTGGCGCACCCTACTATTTATACACTTTGTCGATCGGAATCTCAATCTTAAAAGTTGTTCCGCATCCTATGGAAGAAATGCACTCAATCTTACCCTTGTGCTTTTCCACCACAATCGAGTGCGCGATAGACATTCCCAACCCCGTACCCTTCCCCACAGCTTTCGTAGTAAAAAACGGGTTAAAAATTCGATCCACTATCCCCTGCGGAATGCCCGTACCATTGTCCGAAATTTCCACTATCACAGTGTTCTGGGGCGTTACACCAGTGCAAATAGAAATCCGGCCACTCGTATCTGCTTCCCGAACGGATAACTTTTGATATTGTTCTTCAATAGCATCAATTGCATTAGCAATAATATTCATAAACACCTGATTCAGTTGGCTCGCATAGCACTCCACCAGCGGCAGTTTCCCGAACTCCTTAATTACTTCAATTTCCGGGCGGCTGTCCCGACTCTTCAAGCGGTGCTGCAAAATTAACAAAGTGCTCTCAATTCCCGCGTGAATATCGATCGGCTTCATTGCGGATTCGTCCAACCGCGAGAAATTTCTGAGGGACAACACAATTTGCCGGATGCGCTCGGTTCCTACCTGCATCGAACCGACAACTTTTCTTAAATCCTCAGCCATGAAGTCCAAATCTATCTCTTGAATGCGATCGACAATTTTTGAATTAGGTTCGGGATACTCATCTTCGTAAAGAGTCACCAGATCTAGCAACTGTTTTGTATACTGGTTGAGATAATCAATGTTAGCGTGAATGAAGTTAACGGGATTATTAATTTCGTGAGCTATCCCGGCAACTAATTGCCCCAATGAAGACATTTTTTCTGTTTGAATGAGTTGAGTTTGAGTAGAGCGCAATGACCGCAGAGCTGACTCTAAATCTCTGGCTTTTTCTCTTTCTCGTTCCTCGCTTTGCCGCAGTGCTTCCTCTGCTTGCTTGCGAGTCGTAATATCCTGGGAAACTCCAATTATTACCTTAGCCTGACCCTCCGCATTCCTACTAAAAATAGTATCCCGGCTTTGCAGCCACAACAATTGACCGTATGCTCCCCGTACCCGGTACTCAATTTCCCTAGTTTCGCCATCTTCAACTTCTGCAAAGCTCGCGTGATGTTCCACAATTTTAGGCAAATCTTCGGGGTAGATTAACTGAGGCATGAGTGACGAATCCATCGCTGTAATGTCGTCAAGGGTATATCCCAAAAGCCCGAACAGTGAAGTATTAGTGTAGATATTTCGCTGTTCTTCCAAGTCGTAGAGATACAAAATACCGGGAGTAGCCTCCGCTACTTTTTGAATAAACTGCTGGCTTTCTTGCAATGCTAATTCAGCTTGTTTGCGATCGGTAACATCAACGGCGATGCCGTCCCAAAGAATATCGCCGTTTTCCTTAGCTTCAGGACGCGAATTTATCTGAAACCAACGAATGTTGCCGTTGGGCAGCACCATCCGTCCTTCCCACTCCCAAGGTTGCAGATTCTGGGCTGAAATAGCAACAAATTTGTCATGATTTTGGCGGTCTTCGGGATGAATCAAATCTGTGACCAAAACGGCATTTTTCAGAACATCTTCTGGTTCTAACTCAAAAAGTTCTCGGCAAGCAGCACTTATGTAAGGAAAACTGAAAGAGCCATCTGAACGCAACAAAAATTGATAAATTATTCCCGGCACATTAGCAGACAGCTTTTGGAATTTTGCCTCGCTTTCCCGCAGTGCTTCCTCTGCTTGTTTGCGCTCAGTAATGTCAGTAATTGAACCAACCATGCGGACTGCTTTTCCAGATGCGTCCCACAAAGCTTGTCCCCGACTCAATATCCATTTGTAGGCGCTGTTGTAGCACCACAAGCGGTATTCAGTGATGTAATGCGGGGTTTTTCTCTCCAAGTGTTCTTGAAGAAGTTGCTGAGAAATCACTAAATCATCGGGATGTAAACTCGTATTCCATGTCTTATTGTAATCGCTAATGTCACTATCTTCGTAACCAGTGATTTCCTTAAAGCGATCGGAAACAAAAAATTCACCTGTTTGCAAGTTCCAGTCCCAAATGCCGTCATTGTTGCCTTTGAGTGCTAACTGCCAGCGTTCTTCAGTTTGCATCAATTGAGCTGTTCTCTGTTTTACTCTCTTTTCGAGTTCTTGATTGAGCTGTTTGAGATTTTCTTCGGCTTGGTTGCGTTCGATCGCAATTCCTGCTAAATTCATCGCCGCCTCTATCAATTGCAGCTCAAAAAAATGAGGGCTACGCGGTTGGGAATAATATATTCCAAAAGTTCCCAAAACTTGACTCTGAGATGAGAAAATAGGAGTTGACAAGCAAGCTCTCAGTCCAAAACTCAAGGCTAAATCTCGATAATTTTTCCACAAAGGATCGCTGGCAATATCTGTAACGATCACCTGTTGGCGGTTAAAGGCAGCAGTGCCACAGGAACCGACATCCGGGCCGATAGCTATGCCATGAATAGCCGCATTGTAACTGTCGGGCAAACTGGGCGCGGCTCCGTGTAGTAAATGTTCGCCATCAGGGGCTAGAAGCAATATCGAACCGATGACATCTCTAGATTGCTGCTCGATAAGTTTAACTAAAGTATTTAAAGTATCGCCCAGAGGAGCGCCCTTAGCAATCATTTCTAAAATTTGTTTCTGACCCGTTAACCAATTTTCAGCTCGCTTGCGCTCTGTAATGTCGCGAGCCACCCACAGAGCCGTGTTTTCTTTCATTGGTGAAATGGTAGCGGCAAACCACTTTTGTACCCTAGCAATTTCCAGGTTATATTCAAAAGTACAGGTTTGATTTGTAGCGAGGGCAGTGCGAATTTGCTCCAAAAAAAAATCTCCCTTTTCTAGGTCGAATAAATCGTTAATTTTTTTACCGACAAATTCTGCAGTCGGCTTGTACAATAATTGGGGATTGGTCGGGGCAACTTTCAGGAACCGTCCCTCAATATCGAGCTCAAAAATTACATCGTTCATGGCAGCAAACAAAGCTCGCAGTTCCGCTTCAGAAGCTTGCAGGGCGATTTCAGCTTGTTTGCGATCGCTAATATCCGTCCCGATACAAAGCAGTCCTGCCACATTTCCCTTCGCATCTAGTAAAGGTTTATTTGTCCACGCTATCCACACCCTTTCTCCATTGCTGCGGATGTTTTCATTTTCGTTTTGGAAGTATTTTTGCGGCTGTGCCAAACAGTCTCGAATCTTTGTCGCGAGGTCACTTTCAAATAAATCTGTTTTCGGTATAATTGTACCGATCGCACTTTTGCCGATGATTTCTGCTTCTGAATACCCGAAAAAAGTTTCAGCAAACTCGTTAAAAAAAGTAATCTTGCCTTCACTGTCTAACTGCACAATCATGCTGTTAGCATTCTCAACTAATAGCCGGTACTTAACTTCGCTCTCCCGCAGTTTCGCACGGCCGTACACCCAGCTAAATACCGCCGCCCCGGTGAAAACAGCCAGCAAGCCGCCTCCAAAGAGCAGCCACCCCCGAAACGGCGAATTCGCACGCCATCCCCCCGCCGGAATTGCTGCCAACTGCCAGGAACCGTTGGGCAAAGTCACTTCCAGCAGCACGGGATTCTGCTCAAAAATTGACCCGTCACCGAAAAACACAGGCCCGGATGCTCCCGAACCGTCTTTGCCCCGCAGAGCGTATTGCAGCTTCGCTGAGGAGTCGTTGAGTCCTGCTTCCTCAATCAGGGAATTTTTGTCGATGATCAGACCTGTCAAGCCCCAGTAAACTCCTGTTTCAGGCTCGGCACCGGAGGGTGTGAGAAAAATCGGCGATCGGCTGATGAAAGTCTCGTCCCCCTCCAATAATTTCACGGGCCCGGCTAGCAAAGTTTTTCTGGTTCGGATGACCTCTTTGACCATTTCCCGCTGTTCGGGTAGCGCCGTCAAGTCAACTCCGATCGCCGATTCATTTCCGTCCCGCGGATAAATGTAAGCGACCGTCGTGCCTTTAACTAAAGTTATGGCGCGAATGCCCGGTTGCTGTGCCACCAGAATTCTCGCCGTCGCTGTAAACTCGCCTTCGGTGATGTTTGGGTTGTTGGAAATGTAAGCCCCCAAACCCCGCATCAAAAACAGGCGGGAATTCAAAGAGCCTTCCAGCTTTGAACGGACTGTGCTGAGGCGATCGAGGGTGCTAGCGCGGTTGTAGTGAAAAAACCGCCGCTGTTCCGATCGATCTAAAATGCCAACTCCGACCAAAATTGCTATTGATGCCGAAATTGCTGCTAAATACGGTGAAATTTGGAATTTTTTAACCTTAAAGTATTCCATCGGCCGGCAGTTAAGGTATGTTTTTACGTCTTTAGATAGATTTAGTTTAGTTTGATTTCTCTAGGCAGATGCAAGATTTCCGCGATACCGGGCTTTTGGCAAGCGGGCGCGAGTTTTTTGTGTTCTAGGGCGCCCGCCGAATGTCGGCGATCGGCAAGCTTCTAATCATCAGTTGTGTGGACAAAGTTTTAAATCTCAAATCGACTGACTCGCCATTTATCGGGTAGGGTGCGCGCTGCAGCACCAGAGCGGTGGGGGAACGCGCACCCGAAAGACGCGAGTTATTAGCTAAAATAAGGTTAGCAATAATTTTTTTCAGCGCTACGCCGAATCATTCATAGGGGCAATTTGATGCAAGAACAGTTGATGGAAGCGATCGCACCTTACCGCAATCGCGTAGATTATCTAGAAGTTCGCCTCGAACAAAGCGAGTCAACTGCGATTAGTTTTCGCGGCCCTCAGTTAGATGCTGTCAACCGCAGTTTTAGTCTCGCCGGCGGCATCCGCGCCTGTCACAAAGGTGGCTGGAGTTTTGTAACTTTTAACGGTTTAGATGAGTTAAAAGACCGCATTGAAGAAGCTGTAGTGCAATCTCGTTTGGTTGGTAGCGAAAAAACTCTACTAGCAGATGTCACCCCGATTCAAGATTATGTAGCGGTGGAATTGGGCCGCGACCCGCGCTCTATTACTCTAGCCGAAAAGCGGAAATTGCTCGAATCTTACAACCAGTTGCTGTTAGATTATGACCCGCGAATTCAGACGACAATGGCCGGTTACAGCGACAGATTTGGGATTACTTATTTTGTGAATTCTCAAGGGACTTGCATCGCTCAAGAGCGCTTGGACGTGACCGGGCGTTTCGGAGCGATCGCCCGCGGCGAGGGCGGTGTCGTCCGCCAAGGGTTTGAGTCGATTCACTCGCGATCGGATTACGATGTCTTGACAAATATTGAAGATCGTGTTAAGAGTGCTGCCGTTCGAGCTGTAGGCCAACTAGAGGCAAAATCGGTGAAAGGTGGTCAGTATCCGGTGATTTTAGACCCTTATTTGTCGGGGGTTTTTATTCACGAAGCTTTCGGGCATTTGTCGGAAGCAGACGGCATTTACGAAAACCCAAAAATGCAGGAATTGTTGACTTTGGGCAAGCCTGTGGCGATCGAACAATTAAATGTAATTGACGACGCAACTGTGCCGGGATTACCCGGAACTTTGAAATACGACGACGAAGGCGTGCCGGCTCAGTGCAAGCATTTAATTAAAAATGGAGTTTTAGCCGCTCGGATGCACAATCGCGAGACTGCGGGCAAAATGGGCGAAAGTCCGACGGGAAATGCCCGGGCTTTGAGCGCTACTTTTATGCCTTTGGTGCGGATGACTAATACTGCGATCGAGTCGGGCGAACATTCCTTTGACGAAATGGTTGCCGACATTGACGAAGGAGTTTATGCAGTGCGGATGTTGGGAGGACAAACCAACGGCGAAATGTTTACCTTTGCGGCGGCTCAAGGGTTCATGATTCGCGACGGCAAATTAGCCGAACCGGTGAGCGATGTCACTTTAAGCGGCAATGTATTTCAGACTTTAAAGGATATTGAGTCTATAGGAAACGACTCGGTTTATGCCTACGGCGGTTGCGGTAAAGGCGGCCAGAGCGGTTTGCCCGTAAGTGTCGGCGGCCCCCATTTGCGGATTAAAAATGTTGTAGTCGGAGGAAGATAAAAAGTTTTGAGTTTTGAGTTTTGAACTCAACACTTTTTTATCCTGGGTAACGTGCGCTGGGGCGCACCCAAAAGTTCAATAAAAAATCCCGGTTTCTTCAAGAAACCGGGATTTTTCCTACCAACTAAGAGAGGAGTCAAAACTTCACAGGTAGCGGTTGCCGGAATTCTGCATTTCTCGCACAACCCTCTAAACCAAACTACGGGCAAATTCTAGTTGCAGCTTCTTTAAAGCTGTCTCATTTCCTCTTCAAGCACCCGAACCAAATCTTGATTGCCACTGGATCTCGCTACTTCTATGCGGTGCATCAGTTGCTTGTGAATGTTAGCGCGGTGGGTTTCTGCTACTTTTTTTACGTTTTGACGATTTGTGTTCATGGTGGACGTTCCTTATATTAAATTTGGTGTACCTGCTACTTCTCTAATATAGCGCTAAATTCCAAAAAGTATCTAAATTTACAAAAAATTTACAGTTGTTGACCGATCGACCAAACTACTGTATAAGATTGGGCATAAGTCAATAGCGATATCTTGACAATCAAAAAAAAAGGCAGAACGCTAGAGCAGCAGAAGGCCGAAAGCTAGAGCAGCAGAAGCCTAGAGCAGCAGAAGGCAGAAAGCAGAAGTAGAAATTATCCCCATCTCACAACCTTGACTCAAAGGGTAAGTTACTTATGACGTACCCAACATTTACTACAAACTCAAAACTTGCTTCAGCGCCTCTACCAACTGCTGAAGGTGTGCGAGCTCGTGAGTTGCCATTAGCGAAATCCGAATTCGACTCACGCTTACAGTCGGAGGCCGAATCGCCGGAGCAAAAATACCCATCTCCTTGAGTTTGCTGCCGACTGTTAAAGCGGAGGCTGCATCTTTTAAGGGAAGAGTGAAAATTGGGGAGAGGGAATTACTAATTGGTAATTGGTAATTGGTAATCGCGCAATATTTGAAAGTTTCGATATTTTGTCGCAACCGAACTCGGCGTTCTGGTTCTTGCTGTACAATCCTGACAGCTTCCAAAGCAGCCGCGGCATCAGCAGGCGTCAATGCTGTAGTATAAATCCAACTCGCAGCTCGATTACGCAGAAAATCAATTAAAGCAGCAGAGCCCGCAACGTAACCACCTAAACTTCCCAAAGCTTTGCTGAGTGTCCCCACTTGAATCAGCGGTGTTCCCGTACACCCGAAATGTTCTGCACAACCGGCACCGCTAGCACCGAAAACTCCCGTAGCATGAGCTTCATCTACTAATACCATGCAGTTAAAGGTTTCGGCCACAGCTAACAACTGTGGTAGCGGACACAAGTCCCCATCCATGCTAAAGACGCTATCGGTAATAATTAAACACTTGCGATACCTTGCGCGATTTTGCTCTAGCTTGGCTTTTAAATCCTCAAGATTGCAGTGACTGTACTCTAGGGCTGTTGCACCGCTGAGTGTGGCTCCGTTTTTCAGGCTCGAATGGTTGTACTTGTCAGATAATATCAAATCGCGCTTGCCGACAACGGATGCGATCGCCCCTAGATTCGCCAAATATCCCGAACTGAATACTAAAGCATCTTCAGTTTGTTTTAAATTAGCAATAGCTTGTTCTAGCTGTCGGTGCAAATCGCGGTGTCCGCTGACCAACCTCGAACCCGTCGCACCCGTACCAAATTCCTTAGTTGCAGCCATAGCAGCTTGAATTAACCTGTCATCGCCGGCAAGTCCCAGATAATCGTTGCTGGCAAAGTTAATCAGGCTGTAGCCTGCTAACTTTACCACAGGCCCAGGGGAACTTTCGATCGATTCTGGCGATCGATACCAATGGGCACGGCGAACTGTGTCCAGGGCCTTCTCTATCCAAGCGTAAGGGTCTGCGTTCATATTGGAAAGCGATCGGGTAATACGTTATATTAGCTGGTGATCAGTTCCTCCCTATCACAGAAGCATATGCCACTCACTAAAAAATACAGATTAGTCACCCGCAGCGATTTTGACGGTCTAGTCTGTGCCGTTTTGCTCAAAGAACTCGATATGATCGACGAGATTAAATTCGTGCATCCTAAAGATATGCAGGATGGGAAAATCGAAATAACAAATAACGATATTAGCACCAATTTACCCTATGTTGAGGGAGTTCATCTAGCTTTCGATCACCATTTCAGCGAAACTCTTAGACACGAGAAAATCAAAATTAACCACATCATCGATCCCTATGCAGCTTCTGCTGCTAGGGTATTGTACAAATATTATGGAGGCCAAGCAAAGTTTCCTGATATTTCTGAGGCGATGATGACGGCAGTTGACAAATCAGATTCCGCTCAATTTTCCCAAGAAGAGGTTCTGCATCCGCAAGAATGGGTGCTGTTAAACTTCATAATGGACGCCCGAACCGGGTTGGGAAGGTTTAAAGAGTTTACCGTTTCCAATTATCAGTTAATGATGCAGTTAATCGATTACTGCAAATATCATACTATCGAGGAAATCTTGCAGCTTCCTGATGTGAAAGAAAGAGTAGACCTCTACTTCGACCAAGAAGAAAAGTTTAAAGAGCAAATACAGCGCTGCGCCCAAGTATATAATAATTTAGTTGTTTTGGATTTGCGTAACGAAGAGGTAATCTATGCAGGGAATCGTTTTGTAATATACGCTTTGTTCCCTGAGTGCAATGTATCGATTCACGTACTTTGGGGACTGAAACAACAAAATACTGTTTTCGCAGTTGGCAAGTCAATCTTTAACAAAACTTCTAAAACTAATATTGGGGAGTTAATGTTAAGATATGGCGGTGGTGGCCACCAGAATGCCGGAACTTGTCAGATTGAGAACGATAAAGCTAGTCAAGTTTTGAAAGAGTTAATTGCCCAGATAGAGCAAAATGATTAAATGGGCTTTATCTTTTTGGCAGTCAGGACTTGAGTCTTTGATTATTTATTTTAATTTTCAGCACTAAAGTCCTTACTACAAACAGGGATTTTTAGGACTGAAGTCCTTACTGCAAACGGGAGTTTAGTCCTCAAGGTTTTGATCTGGCGGGTTCTGGGCATTGAGATTTTCTGAACTGTTGCCTTTGACTCGTGGCAAATGGTCTACCAAACCCATATCAAAAGCGATATCCGGCAACTCATCAGCGTTATATTTTCCTGGCTCAAACAATCGCCCCGGAGTAAAACAAGGCTGTTTCAATCGTACCACCTCCCCCGGTGAGAACATTCCCCTAAACATTTTGCGTTCGAGTCCCATAATTTGTGATCCTAAAACAACTTTCGCATTAATCCTAGCAATTTTTGAGCGGCAGCTTCCCAATTAAATAAATCCGCCGTCTCTTTAGCTTTTTGAGCTACCCGAAAACGCATCGGGTCTTCAACAATTTTTCGTAACTGTTCGCGAACAGACTGAACATTTGGCTCGGCCCAATGAGGAGCATTTCTGATTTTTAGATACTCAGTATCGTAACACTTTCCCACGGGAATTAGATCGTAAGCAATGGGATAGCAGTTATCAGCATTGGCGTACTCAGTCGGGCCGCCGTACATAGTCATAGCAACGGGCAAACCTGCTGCAAAGGCATCCAAAATTTTAATCGCAAAACCCTCGCCGCGAAACGGAGCTAAAAAAGCATCGGCTGACAAGTATAAATCAGCTAGTTCTGCTTTAGTAGAAAATTTAGGGATGATCAGAATTTTTGCCTTTAACTTGCCGAGCTGCTTTTCGATATTGGCGAGATGTCCCACTATAATATCAGGATTTTTACCTCCATCTTTGATTATTAACTCGACGTTAGAATCATCTTTAAACTCTTCCCAAAAAGCTTGAATGGCCAGATCCGTGCCAAATCTATAGAAATCAAAAGAATTGGTCATGTGCAGAATATACTTTACATCTTTTTGGTTTTTTTGCGGCCTGGGAAAATAGATCTGCGAGATTAAAGGATTGAAACCTAGAGGCATTACTGATACATTAGCCGCCGGACATCCAGCTTTTATTAAAACGTTTTTACAATATTGGCTGACGGCTAGTTTGTGGGATGAAGTGTTAACAGCATCGTAAATCCAGTAATCATAATCATCATGATTTTTTGCGAATTCGTAATTGATAGCAAAAAGTTCTAAGTTGAGATGTCCGTTGAGTTCTTTTAAAAAATAAGGTTTCCAGTAATGAGACCATTTGATATGAAATAAATCTGAGGGTGTGGTGTTCATCCACTTCGCTAGCAGGTCGTTTTCTTCTGCTGTGGAATGGCGACTGAGAGGAGAGGCTATTGTTGAAGGTTCGACCGAAATAGGAATTCCCATTTGGTCTAAAGTTTTGGCCAGGGATAGGGTAATGTCGGTGAAGGAGTTAAAGTGTTGAAAGGCAACGTTAAAGTGAACCATATTTATTGGTTATTAGTCAGGGTAATCGCATCTAAGTTGGTATAAATTGTACTTGACAAATGACAGAAAATGCAGGCTCCAGAGGTAGGGCTGCGGTGGAGACGGGATGGGCGACCAACAAGCAGTTAAACGGGGAATGGACTCCCGGCAGGTATCCCTCACTCAGGCAGATGGAAAAAGGCTGCCGTCAAATCTACCGCTAACGGAACATTGTTGAACGTGCTATCAACCGACTCAAGCAATGGAGTCGGATCGCTATTCGATATGAGAAGCAGCCTGCCAATTATACAGCCACGATCGCGATCGCCTGCATTCTGTTGTGGTTATAGTTTGAAAACACGCCCTAGGCAAGAGTACGTGATGGAGATAAATCAACTAGGTGGAACCCCAGCGATCGTGCTTAGCTGGCTATCAGCATCACACTCAATTTTCATTCCTTAATTTACGAGCTGTGCTTGAATGATGCTGTAAAATGTTTAAAAAATTTCCCTCACCATTATACCTTAATTAATATGCGATCACCTGTAATATCTCTGAGTATTTTTTTATTATTTATATTCTGGGAGCGTTCAAATAAGCCAAATTTTCTGAAAAACTGGCATTTAAGATATTTACCGAAGGCAATGAATCGGTTGCTTTTGGTTGGTAATTTAAAGTTTGAGTAAAACCTTTTGCCATTGATAAGCTGTTGTGGATTTAATTTGTATGTTGAGGGCGGGCTTTCGGGCCCAACCCCTACTCCCCACAAGAGGAAAAATTTATTTTACTATGCAATTTAAATGCGGATTAGCTTAGCACCCATAAAATACAATGGCTACATTGAAATTTATTCGGATTTAACTGTAGCATATTTGGGGTTCAAATTAAGATGCGTTTACCCTGGAGCGTAAAGCCAGGATTAGGCAGCAGTTAAATCTGTCTGCCTATCCTACTTGACTTTTGTGACATTTTCGTAACTTGTCACCAATGGGAAGACCCTGGTAATGAAGATTTGGAGGCTCTGCCTCCAAATTGTTTTCTCCTTTTAATCGAGGCTATGCCTCCTCCAAAATTCGCCCCTGGCAGAGCCTGGGAACGATTGAAATAGTCATTGGTTATGCGTTAATTGCTACTAACTAATAACTAATAACTAATAACTAATTAGCTTTTTTTTACAGCTTCTGGAACACTGCGAACATTGGCAGATACATCGACAGCAAAATCGAACCTACGATACCACCGACGACCACAATCATCAGAGGTTCTAGCATACTGGTAAGTCCTTTTACTGCTTCTTCCACTTCCGTTTCGTAGAAAGCGCCAACTTTCATCAGCATCTTGTCAAGTTCCCCTGTTTCCTCGCCAATTGCCATCATTTGAATGGCCAAAGACGGAAAAACAGCTTGTTCTTGCAAAGCAATACTGATCATGCCGCCGCTTTGAATTTCCTGTCTCGCATATTCGATCGCATTAGATATCGCCTGATTCCCCGCCACATCTCGCACAATTTCCAAAGAATTGAGAATCGGCACCCCCGATCGCGTCAGCGACCCAAATATCACGCAAAACCGAGCCACAGCAGATTTTTCGATCAAATCTCCAAAAATCGGCAACTTCATCGCAATCCTATCAATTTGTAGGCGACCTATGGGAGTTTTGTAGTACATATCGAAGGCAATTTTTAGCGCTATAATTACCCCAATAACGGTCACCTGTTGAATCGGAGGCCAAGCCGTACAAAATGCACTAATTGCCAACATCATCACCGTAAAAGCGGGCAAATCTGCACCAATATCCTTAAAGATTTTAGCGAAAGTTGGTAGCAAGAATATGGTCATTGCGAAAAAAATCACGATCGCGATGGAAAGCACCGTCTTCGGATAAGACATAGCCGAATTAATTTCGGATTCCGTCTTGTGATTTTTTTCCATCATCACCGCCAGACGGTCTAGGGTTTCATCTAGCACCCCCCCGACTTCTCCTGCCGCCACCATACTGATAAACAGTTGGTCAAAAACATCAGGAAACTTAGCCATCGCCTCTGCCAAGTTTATCCCCTCCTGCACGTCAGCATTCATGCTTCTGAGCGCTCGCTTCAGCTTAGCATTAGAACACTGCTCGTGCAGCACAGAAAGGCATCTCACGATCGCCACCCCTGCATTAAACATAGCCGCAAACTGACGAGCAAAAATAGCCATATCCTTAACAGTAAGACTGGTAAGGTTATATTCAATTTGCTCCTGAATCTTACTGAAATCAAAGCCACCTTTCGGTTTTTGGCGGATAACGTTGGTAGCCACAGCTCACCTCTGAAAATTTATTAAAAGTTATGACTCATCAGTCATCAGTCATTAATTCAGCCTGCGAACTCCTGACTAATGACTGCTGACGGAATTAATGAGCTTTTACCGGGGCGCTACCAACAGGTGCCGGGCCGATCAAGCGTTCGAGTTCGTCAGCCTTAGAAGCCTTGGCCATTGCCGATTCCCAAGTGACTTTACCGCTCTTGTAAAGTTCAGCGAGGGCCATTTCCATCGTCCTCATACCCAATTTTGCCCCCATTTGGATTTGGGAGTAAATCATGGGAGTTTTGCCCTCCCGGATCAAGTTAGCCATAGCTGGAGTATTTACCATGATTTCCATAGCGCAGCAGCGGCCGCCCCCAACTTTTATTACCAAATTTTGGCTGCAAATTCCCACCAAAGAGTTAGACACCTGGGCGCGAACTTGGGGTTGTTGAATTGGCGGGAACACGTCCAAAATCCGATCGATCGTTGCAGCCGCCGAATTAGTGTGTAGCGTTCCCATCACCATGTGACCCGTTTCTGCAGCCGAAATTGCCAGACCGATCGTTTCCAAGTCCCGCATTTCCCCCACGAGAATTACATCAGGATCTTCGCGCAAAGCAGCTTTCAGCGCATTAGCAAAGCTCTTAGTATCTTCGCCCTTTTGGCGCTGGTGAAACAAACTCTTGACATTGGGAAACACGTATTCGATCGGATCTTCAACTGTTAGAATGTGTTCCGCCCGCGTCCGGTTGACCAGATCCAACAAAGCCGCCATCGTAGTAGTTTTCCCGGAACCCGTTTGTCCCGTCACCAACAGCATACCCCTGGGTCTTTCCGTCAGATCCCGCAAAATCTGCGGCACGCCTAAAGCATCCGCGTTAGGAATCTTAGAAGCCAGAGCCCGCATACAAGCAGCCCAAGCACCCCGCTCGCGGTAGACATTGACGCGAAACCGAGCCAATCCCCGAACGCCGTAAGCGCAGTCGAGTTCCCACTCCATTTCCAACTGCTTGCGCTGCATATTGTTGAGCATTTGGAAAATTAGGATCTGCACTTCCTCAGCAGACAGAATGTCGCCGTATTGAGTCTGAGGAGTTAGTTTACCGCTGACTCGGAAGAATATAGGCGCGCCCGCTTGGATGTGTATGTCCGAACCCCCTTGCTCTACCAGGGACTCCAGTACGTCTTCAATCATCAGACCCATAGATACCTCTCCTCGATCAAATTGATAGTTATTGACCAATCTAGCTCAGTTAACAGTCAACAGTTAATAGTCAACAGTTAACTGCTGCTGAATCAATCCAAAAAGCGTGGCGTCAAGCAGTACGGACAATCCAGCATCTCCGGCTTCAATTCCGCCTGACAAGTTTTGCAGGTAAGTCCCTGCTTGCGTTTGGCTTTCATTTCCGCCTCCAGGCCAGAGTCTGTAAACGTCACCCGCTCGACTTCTTCAAAAGTAGTCGCGCCTTCCCGCACCAACTGCAAGCTGTAAGCAAGCAGCGTTTTCATCCCTTCTTCTACTGCTGCTTCCTTAATTTGCTCTGTGGGAGCTCCTTGAGTGATCAGAGTTTGAAGCCGCTCAGTATTTTTCAGGAACTCGTAAACCCCTACCCGTCCTTTGTAGCCTAGGCCGCCGCACTTCCGACAAAGTTGCTCGCGTTCTGCCAGTTCCTTCCTTTCCTCCACCGGTATGGTGTTGGCTTTGTAAATAGTCAGATCAATTTCTTGAGAAGCCGACAAACCGTACTTGCCGAGTTCTGCTGCAGTAGGCTGGTAAGGAATGCAGCATTTGTCGCAAACGCGCCGCATCAGACGCTGAGCCAACACGCCCAACAGAGCGGCCGAAACCATGAAGGGTTCTACGCCCATTTCTGCCAAACGCGCCACTGCCCCTGCCGCGTCGTTCGTGTGCAGCGTCGTCAGCACCAAGTGTCCCGTCAAAGCAGCTTCCAGAGCCGTTTTTGCCGTTTCCTTGTCCCGCGTTTCCCCCACCAGCATCACGTCAGGGTCTTGCCGCAAAAATGCCCGCAGAATGTTGGAAAAAGTCAAGTCTTTTTCCCGAATTACTTGACATTGGGTAATTCCTGGCAAAGCATATTCGATCGGGTCTTCCGCCGTACTGATATTAACCCCCGGATCGTTCCGTTCCGCCAGAATCGAATACAGAGTAGTTGACTTGCCCGAACCCGTCGGCCCCGTCACCAAAATCAGTCCGAACGGACGGCTAGCACTCTCTCGCACTAAAGCCAGAGTTTCTTCGTCGGAGATTAACAAACCCAAACCCAACTGAGTGCTGGAACTGTCCAAAATCCGCAGCACGATTTTTTCGCCGTACCGGGAAGGCAAGCTGTTCACCCGGAAATCCACCGTGCGTCCCTCAAACACCCGGCGGATGCGGCCGTCTTGAGCTTGTCGGCGTTCGGCAATATCCAGGTTGGCAATAATCTTGAAACGAGCGGTAATCGATGCGACTACCTGCTTGGGAAACCGGAAATACTCTTGCAGCACCCCGTCTTTCCGCATCCGAATCCGCATGAACTCTTCTTGAGGTTCTACGTGGATGTCAGACACCTTTTCCGACAAAGCTTTAGCCAAAATGATATTGACGGCCTTAATTACGGGGGCCGCCTCAGCATCGTCCAAGGTGTTAGCGAGGTCTTCTTGGTCGCTACTCTCCTCTTCTAGGGAGAGCTCGCCAAAATCTCCCTCCCCTAAATCCATCTTTCTCTGCTTTTCGATTTCAGCTTTTTTAGCTTCCCTCTTAACTTGTTCGTCTTGATAAGCAGAGGTAATGTCCTGGTAGTCATCCGGCGTAATCACTCGCCGCTGCAAAGCCAAGCCGTGAGGCTGTAAAATCCGCCGCAAATCTTCTATGGCGTTGAGGTTGTCGGGATCTACCATTGCCACTAAAACCGCCGCCGGCTCAGTTTCAGTCTTCGCTACGGGTAAAAACCGACCTTGGTGACAAATGTCGATCGAAATCTTCAACGCATCGAGCATAACTCCGAGTTGCTCGTTAGACATTTCGCTCATCTCCGGGTCAAATGCTTCAACGCCGTAGACTATCTTCCGTTCAAACATCTGCTGCTTCTTGTAAAGTCGCAGCAATTCTGGAGGCAACGGCTGCCCCGTAAGTGCTTCTAATACCTCCGTCAACCGCTTGCCGGAGTTCCGGCTATCAACTAGAGCTTGCTTCACTTGCTCGCCGTTGACGTAACCCGACTGAATCATCTTGGTGATAGCCGGAGTAAATTGGCTCACAGAAACTATGGATGTGGAGCGCAGCGGGGATGTGCTAGTCATAAAAAACACTCAATAGGTGGGAAACTCAGTCACAAAAAGTGCTGAGAGGAAAACCAACGCGGGGTTTTAACCCCCGTATTCTTTGCTTATGGATCAGCTATCATTTTCTTGCTCAATCCCTATCTCTCAAGTTTAAGCTCGCAGTCCCCTCTAAGCTTCGTCCACAAATTGACGAGACCTTGGAGGGATTTGCCGATGCTTGCAATCAAATCTTGTTCGTTGAGTGCTAAGTTGCTTACTTACCTGATTAACTTGCGGGATACTCTCGTTATAGCGTCAGGGCACATCACTTGGGGGTTCCCCGTACCGGGAGAGAAAAGCGGGGCGGGGTGTGTCCCCTTCCCAGGCTAATTCTATTTTCCCAAATTGTTTGCTCAAATTACAGCGCCCGTGGTGGCGCGGTTAGCTGTACTAAATTAAAGATGAGCTATGTTCTGTGATGATAGCTTTTACGAAAGCCTCGATCGCCCTTTTGAAATATATTTTGATTAATTATCTGAGATCGGTCACTGCCCGATCGTCGGCTGCATGAGTCCCCAGCGCTAATTTTGATCGACTCTAGTTTTGGATCAGTAAATATTACTTTGATTCTACCCTAGTGTCCGAACCTTTGTGACCTAAGCTTGACGGTTCAGAAATGTTGGAAATAGGCAAATTAGATATCAATCTAATCTACAGATGATCGCGTCAGCGAAAGCAACTAATCTCTCTCATTTGGTTGGCAGAAATTTGAGACTTCAAGGGACTTCGGCGCTATCGAATTAGAAAAACCACAGCCCCAATTCGCATCAAGATTAACAACCTAATATCAGATTTACAAAAGCACACCGCTACCTACTTAGTCAGTCAATACAAATTCCTCTTTATCCCGAATTGGGAAACTCAGCAAATGGTAAAAAATGCCAGCGTCAGCTTGCGACTAAAATAGCATGATCGATGATAAGTTTAAGTCACTATCGTTTGAAGCCAACATTTAAAGATCTGGCCTCCCAAGTGGGAAATATTGTAGTAGACTTAACAGCAAAATCTACTTATAAAAATTGTTGTAAATGCGATCGCGTTAATTAAAAATGAGGAACCAACAAACGTTGGGTTTGCCCCATTAATGCCATAATAATATTATACCTAAATATTTAAACGGGGCTTTGAATATTTTATGGAAAGCTTTGAGCAATGTCTCCAGATCGGGCGAGACTTCCTCTTTTCACATTGTGCCATACACAGTGAATTCGAGTCCTCTAGATTTACCGGGTTAACTGTATCTGCTAGAATTGATAGGGTTCTGTCGCGCAGCTTTTATGATTGACGAGGAAAAACAGCAAGATCAAGATCCTAACTCAACAGGGGAAACCACCCCAGAGGGTTCGCCAATGGCAAGCGAAAATCCGGCGGCATCAGGAAACTCGAACGAATCGGCCGATTGGGAGCTCGAACTTGCTCGAGCTTATCAAAGTGCTCAGGGCGATCGCACCCCAGCAAACGCATCGGGGCCTACCGTCACCGGCAGTTCAACCAACAGTCCGACTGCAGACGCGGCGGAGCCTTGGAAGAAGGAACTGGCCCAGGCCAACGATGAAAAAGAGGCTTTAAAAACTCAGTTGCAAGCCACATCGGCTCAACTAGAAGAACTGAAAAATCAAAATCTCCGCCTAGCAGCAGATTTTGAGAACTTCCGCAGGCGTACCCAAAAGGAAAAAGAAGAGCTAGATTTACAGGCAAGGTGTCTCACGATTAAACCCCTGTTGCCGGTAATTGACAATTTCGAGCGCGCTCGATCGCACATCAAGCCGCAAACCGATGGCGAAATGAACATTCACAAAAGCTACCAAAGCGTTTACAAGCAAATGGTAGACGGCCTCAAGCAAATCGGGGTTTCTCCGATGCGCCCCGAAGGTGAACAGTTTGACCCCAACCTCCACGAAGCTCTGCTGAGCGAGCCAACTGACGAACACGAGGAAGGAACAATTATCCAAGAACTAGAACGCGGCTACATTCTGGGCGATCGCGTCTTGCGGCACGCCAAAGTGAAAGTTGCAGCGGCTGGGCTATCTGTGGTAGCCTCAGATGAAAATCCCGATAGTTCGGAAGGTTAATCGGGATACAAGCTACTGCATTCCTCAAAGTCACTGACCCCCGAATAGAGTTCGGGGGTTCCAAGGTGGCAGACTCACCAACTTCTGAATTAAAGATGACTAAAAGCAGGTCAGCGCTTGATCCAAAAATTCTGAAAAATGTTTTTACCCGTCTTTGATATTGCTTTAGGACATCAAGTTTATTTCCTACAAATCTGGTCTGGTAATGCTTGTTTGAACAAGCTGAGTCGTTTTTCCTCCCCCAACCTGTAGTTGGAGGTTTCCAAACATCCCACAAAGTTTTATGAGGCGCTATGGGAAAAATTATTGGAATTGACTTAGGCACAACTAACAGTTGCGTAGCTGTGTTAGAGGGCGGTAAACCCGTCGTGATCGCCAATTCCGAGGGCGGGCGCACAACTCCGAGTATAGTAGGATTCGGCAAGGCGGGCGATCGCTTAGTAGGTCAACTAGCCAAGCGGCAAGCTGTAACTAATGCTGTAAATACTGTCTACAGTATCAAACGATTTATCGGACGGCGGTGGGACGACACGGAAGAAGAACGAGCGCGGACTCCCTATACCTGCATAAAAGGCAAAGACGATACCGTTAACGTCCAAATTCGGAACAAGGTTCACACTCCCCAAGAAATCTCGGCAATGGTACTCCAAAAGCTCAAGCAAGATGCTGAAGCTTATTTGGGACAAACTGTTACCCAAGCCGTGATTACAGTGCCAGCCTACTTCACAGATGCCCAACGGCAAGCTACTAAAGACGCCGGTACGATCGCGGGGCTAGAAGTCCTGCGGATCGTCAACGAACCGACAGCGGCAGCCCTTTCCTACGGGCTGGACAAGCAAAATATAGAACAGAAAATCTTGGTCTTTGACCTGGGCGGCGGTACTTTCGACGTTTCTATCCTGCAACTGGGAGACGGAATTTTTGAAGTCAACGCTACCTCCGGTAACAACCATCTCGGAGGAGATGACTTTGACGACTGCATAGTCCAGTGGCTCGTAGAAGGTTTTCGGACTCAAGAAGGCAGTGACCTCTCACAAGACAAAATGGCCTTGCAGCGCCTCCGAGAAGCTGCCGAAAAAGCCAAAATCGAACTCTCCAACCGCGAATCCACCTCAATCAATCTGCCCTTCATCTCCTCTGACGAAAAAGGGCCGAAGCATTTGGAAATGGAACTCTCCAAAGCTCAGTTTGAAAAACTGGTGGCTCATTTGGTGCAAGCGACGATCGATCCGGTGACTCAAGCCCTCAAAGACGCAAGTTTGACCCCCAAAGACATAGACAGAATTATTTTAGTGGGAGGCTCAACCCGGATTCCGGCAGTTCAAAAGGCAATTAGCAAGTATTTTGGGGGCGTTTCTCCCGATAAATCCGTCAATCCCGACGAAGCTGTAGCCGTAGGCGCGGCAATTCAAGCCGGGGTGTTGGGTGGTGAAGTCAAAGACTTGCTGCTGCTCGATGTGACGCCGCTATCCCTGGGACTCGAAACCTTGGGCGGGGTGTTCACCAAAGTAATAGAGCGCAATACAACTATTCCCACCAGCCGATCGCAAATGTACAGCACGGCGGCAGACGGGCAAACCTCGGTAGAAATTCACGTACTCCAAGGCGAGCGGGCATTGGTTAAAGACAATAAAAGTCTCGGCAAATTCCTGCTCAAAGGCATTCCCCCAGCTCCCCGTGGCGTACCTCAAATTGAAGTTACCTTTGAAATCGATGCCAACGGGATTCTCAAAGTGGCTGCTGAAGACAAGGGAACCGGAAAAGAACAAAGCATCCAAATTTCCAATACAGGGGGATTGAGCGAAACCGAAGTCGAGCGGATGCGACAAGAAGCCGAACTTTACGCCGACGAAGACATCAAGCGCGCTCTACTCGTCGAACTCAAAAATCAAGCTGACTCCCTCGTCTATAATTGTGGTGTAACTTTAAAAACCAACGCGCAACTGCTGAGCGACGACCTCAAGGCCGAAGCGGAAACAGCCGCAGCAGCCTTGCGGGCAGCGATGACGAACCCCGACATTACAATCGAGGAACTCACCCCCGCAATCGAATCTTTCAAGCAACTGCTATACTCGCTGGGGACAGCAGTCTACGACCAAGCCCGCAGCGGGGTAGCCCCGTCAGGAGCTGTTGTGGAAAGCGAGATGATGTCAGAAGTAGAATCATCAGAACCCGAAGAGGTTAAAGCGGACGACGACAGCATTTTGCTGAAAGAAGAGCTGCTGGTGGCGCCGGAACCAAAGCCGGAACCAAAGCCGGAACCAAAGCCGGAACCAAAGCTGGAATCAAAGCCGGAATCAAAGCCGGAGCGACAGTCAAAACGACAGTCAAATCCACAGCCAAGTCCACAGTCAAATCCACAGTCAAATCCACAGTCAAATCCACAGTCAAATCCACAGTCAAATCCACAGTCAAAACAAAAACAGAAGGTTCCCGAACCAGAAGTTGATGATATGAATCCTTTCCTTTAAAACAGAAAAGCTAAAAATTAAAAGTTAAAAATTAACAATGAGATTTTTTGATTTTTAATCTGTAATTTCAGGAAAGGTCGCCCGTTTCTTTTTCGTACACTTTTTGTTATTTACCTCCAGGCAAGCAGCTCTATGGCCGGTGATTACTATGAAATATTAGGCGTTTCTCGTAGCGCAGACAAAGAAGAAATTAAGCGTGCTTACCGCCGCCTAGCTCGCAAGTACCATCCAGATGTCAACAAAGAATCCGGTGCCGAGGAGCGGTTTAAAGAAATTAACCGCGCCTACGAGGTACTCTCAGAACCAGAAACCCGGGCTCGTTTCGACCGTTTCGGGGAAGCAGGCGTCAGCGGTGCAGGTGCACCTGGGTTCCAAGACTTTGGTGACAGCTTTGCCGATATTTTTGAAAGCTTCTTTCAGGGCTTTCAGGGAGGCGTCGGTGGGCCACAACAGCAAGGTCGCAGGCGCAGCGGGCCGGTGCGCGGAGACGATTTGCGCCTCGATTTGCGGCTGGATTTTCGAGAAGCAGTGTTTGGTGGGGAAAAAGAACTCCGCATCAAGCATTTAGAAACCTGCGAAACTTGCACCGGGACTGGCGCGAAACCGGGAACCCGACCCCAAACTTGCTCGACTTGTACCGGCAGTGGTCAAGTCCGACGCGCTACCCGCACTCCTTTCGGCAGCTTTACTCAAGTTTCAGTTTGCCCCACTTGCAACGGCACCGGGCAAGTGATTGAGGATAAGTGCGAAACTTGCGGCGGCCGCGGCCAGAAAGAAGTGATGAAAAAGCTGAAAATCACAATTCCGGCTGGGGTTGACAACGGTACTCGCTTGCGGGTTTCCAATGAAGGGGATGCCGGCAAACTGGGCGGGCCACCCGGAGATCTTTACGTGTTCTTGGCGGTGAATGAAGACCCGCTATTTAAGCGCGACGGCACTAACGTTAGCTCGGAAGTTAAAATTAGTTATTTGCAAGCAATTTTGGGATGCCGGTTGGAAGTCGAAACTGTAGACGGGCCGACGGAATTGTTGATTCCTAGCGGAACTCAGGCGAATACTGTTCTGACTCTGGAGAAAAAAGGGGTGCCTCGGTTGGGAAATCCAGTCAGTCGCGGCGATCATTTGATTACGGTGTCTATTGACATTCCGACTAAGGTGACGGCTGAGGAACGGGAATTGCTGATGCAGCTTGCTAAGCTGAAGGGCGATCGTACCGGTAAAGGCGGCTTGGAAGGGTTTCTGGGTAATTTGTTTCAGAAATAAGCAATTTTTGACACCCATGGGTGTCAAATTTTCCTGTTTCAGGATTCCCCGGCCATTTGTTTTAGTACCTGTCAAAAAATTGTGTGCAATTGCTCACAAAAATCTCAGGTGGGACGCTTCCTGGGCATTGCGTTTCCGCAGCGCTCAAAAAAGTGAGCGCAATTGCGCTCACTTTTTTCAGAAAGAATAATAGTCTGTGTCCAATTGGACACAAAATTTTAGATTCTACAGTTTCCACGCAACTTGTTTAAAAAACTAAGGCTTTCAGGATTTGAGATTGCAAAAAGCATTATGAATTCAACATCGAAAATTGAAAATCCCAAATCCCCAGATGCCAAAATCGATCTGCGTGGTACTCCGTGTCCTCTGAATTTTGTCCGCACTAAACTGCGCTTGGAGCAAATGGCACCGGGTGCTGTTTTGGAGGTGTGGCTGGACGCTGGGGAGCCGATCGAACAAGTACCCGATAGTCTCAAAATGGAAGGCTACCAGATTCTCGAAACGGAATTTGTCGCGGATGAGCCGGAGTCGGGCTTTTTTGCAATGAAAGTGCAGCGCCCAGAAGACCAGGAAGCAGGATGAGCGTGAATTCACCCTCGATCGTGGGTACTGTAATTGCTGTTCAGGCTAACTTCTACCAAGTGAGGTTAGATCCCGAAGTCTCCATTGACGGGGAAAAGGCTCCCCTCGCTGATTCTCCGACTCTCCTGTGCACTCGTCGCACTCGACTGAAAAAAATTGGCCAACAGGTGATGGTGGGCGATCGCGTGGTGGTAGACGAACCGGACTGGACTGACCGCCGGGGAGCAATTTCTGAAGTATTCCCCCGCCAAACAGAACTCAACCGCCCACCTGTAGCTAATGCCGATCGCATTCTCCTTGTTTTTGCCCTTGCTGAACCAGACTTAGATCCCGCATCATTAACTCGGTTTTTAGTCAAGGCAGAATCAACAGGTTTAGAGGTGAGTTTGTGCCTGAACAAATGCGATTTGGTCACGCCCGATGAGTTGGAACAGTGGCGCGATCGGCTTTCAGGCTGGGGCTACGAACCAATGTTTATTAGCGTCCGCAGCGGTTTAGGAGTTCAGGAAGCCCCCGCTAATGACAAAAATGAAGTTTCTGCATCGGAACCAGCTTTCCATGACTTAGTGGAGAAAATAGAACCATCTATGCTGAGTTCTGAGGATAACCCCCAATTGCCAAATTCGGTCAATCCGTTACATCCGTTAAAGCCCGTACATAGCCCGTTGCCGAACTTCCTTCTGAGCCATTTGCAAGGAAAAATAACGGTAATTTGTGGCCCTTCTGGGGTTGGCAAGTCCAGCTTAATCAACCAACTGATCCCGGCCCTGAATCTGCGAGTGAACGCTGTTTCCGGCAAACTCGGCCGCGGGCGCCATACGACTCGCCACGTCGAACTATTTGAACTCCCCGGCGGCGGACTTTTGGCCGATACTCCGGGCTTTAATCAGCCGGCTCTCGAATGCGACCCCTCAGAGTTAGCAGAATATTTCCCAGAAGCGCGCCAGAGGCTGGCTGTGGGTAGCTGCCAGTTTAGCGACTGTTCGCACCGAGACGAGCCTAACTGTGTGGTGCGGGGAGGTTGGGAGCGCTATGAGTATTACTTGCAGTTTCTCGAAGAGGCGATCGTCCGCCAACAAGCTCTGCAAAACTCCAGCAGCGCCGAGGCAAGTTTGAAGCAGCAAACCAAGTCGGATGGTACGCAGCATTACGAACCGAAGCTGCAAACTAAAAAATATCGTCGCTCTTCCCGCCGCGTTCAACACCAGTCACTCCAAGATATGTGTCAAGACTTAGAGGAATTGTGAGGAAGTCGCCGCCCATCGCCCGTAGGCACTAGACAACAGTACCAAGACTTACCCAGAAACCGGGTTTCCTCGATAAAAATACTTCGTTGCACCCCGATGCCCCCTTCGCAAAACCGTCTTTCTTTAGTGGCGAGTGCGTAAGTCCTGAGTACATTAATAGCTAAAATTAAATGGCCTTAGATTTGTTAAAAAAAGTAGAACAGAAGCAAAAGTTAGCGGGTACTGCAGGAGCAAAAATATTGTGAATATTCAAGAACTGTTTCAAAAAGGCGGCCCCGCCATGTGGCCCCTGTTGCTGTTATCGATTTTATCTTTGAGTACAATTATCGAGCGCTTGTGGTTTTGGGCAAGCCTCCTGAGCAAAGAAAAGCAGATAGTTAACCGCATTCTGGAAGCGGCTCGCAGCGATTGGGGGGCGGCTAACGAGATTGCCAGACAAGCTAACCGACAGCCGATCGGGCGATTTCTTTCTGCACCCCTGCGGCTCTACAATCCCGAACCAGATTTGTTTCGACTCGCACTTGAAGCTGCAGCGGATGAAGAGTTGGCTTCGATGCGCCGCGGTGACAAAATCTTAGAAGCTACGATCGCTCTGGCGCCTTTGCTGGGCTTGCTGGGAACAGTTTTGGGCTTGATTAACTCGCTCAGTTCCATCCGTCTGGGCGACATCGGCACGGCGGCAACAACTGGCGTAACTTTGGGGATTAGCGAGGCGCTGATCACGACTGCTTCAGGGATGGTAGTAGCAATTTTTAGCTTGGCGTTTTATCGGATATTTCAAGCTTTTTTGTTCAACCAGGCAAAAATATTTCGCAAAGCTGGAAATGAACTCGAATTGCTTTACAGACAATACTGGCCTGCTGCTAATGCTAAGGGTCGAGCGCCCGGTGCCGAATACAGCAATTCTTCCTTTGGTTCCGATGGTTTGAACAGGCGTTCTCTCAATTCTCAAGAACCGGGAGAACGGAATCGGGAGCCGAAATTGAAAGGTTCCGATCCGGCTGAAGATTCACCTTCTAATAATTAGAACCAAGGAGAACTGATGAAGATTAATCTAGATACTCCTGCTGAAGAGGCTCGGATTGAACTGGTGCCTTTAATTGACGTGATATTTTGCATTCTGACGTTTTTTCTCCTGGCGGCTTTGCAACTGACTCGCCAGCAAGCCATTAATGTCGATTTGCCTAAAGCGAAGACTGGACAAACGCAGATGCGAGAGATGCTGATTGTCAGCATTGATGATTTCGGGCAAACTTATATCGACCAATTGCCTGTTAATTACCAACAGCTAGATCGAGTTTTAAAGAGTTTCCAAAGTAAAAATCCTACGGGTTTGATGGTGCTGTACGCTCCTCAAAATGCGAGATATGCCAAAGTTGTCGAGGTTTTAGACAAATTGAGAGAGGTAGGAGGCGATCGAGTTGCCCTGGCAACTCTTCCTAGTTCGGCTCCCTCCCCATTGCCCAATACCTCGCTCCCCAATTCTGGCATTCCTGCTGCACCTGCGATCGGCAATTCCGGTCAACCTCTGCCGTCTCCGGTGCCTCCGGGGCAGCAACAGTTCAACCCCAATCAGTTTCAATCGCCTCTCCCCGCTCCCGGTCAGCAGCAGTTCAATCCCAATCAGTTTCAATCTCCTCTCCCCGCTCCACAGCAGCCTAGTAACTTCGGGGCAAATCAGGGCATTCCTCCTGTTTCGCCTGCACCCGCTGCTCCCAATTTCCGACCCGGAGTCGCCACTCCACCGCAGGATGGCGGGCCGTCGAATTAGTCAGAAGGAAGAAGGGAGAAGGAAGAAGGAAGAAGGAAGAAGGGAGAACAAAGAAGGGAGAACAAAGAAATAGAAATTCTCCCCATCTCCCCATCTGCCCATCTCCCCATCTTCCGCTCTCCTCATCTTCCACTCTCCTCATCTTCCACTCTCCTCATCTCCTCATCTCCCCCTCTCCCCATCTCCCCCTCTCCTCATCTCCCCCTCTCCCCATCTCCTCATCTCCCCCTCTCCCGCTCTTCCGCTCTCCCCCTCGCGGAGATTCTCTCCGCCGGATTTGGTATAAAGGGCTTCAATTCTTTTGGTTCGTACTGAGCCTTTTTTCTCTTGACAAGTAGATAGACTTGTATATGCCTGCGGAAGGAACTTTTGCAGACATCTCGCCATCTCTATCCCTAAGTAAGTTATTTCCTAGGACAGATGGTAATTTTGTCAAATAATTGTTACCTTTTGTAATATATACTCAAGCCAGATGGAAAATCGGGCATCCCGAAACCAACGGTCGATCGCTGAAACAACTTACAAATCTGGTTAATCCAGGTGTTCAGTTTTAAGTCACCTTTACTTACAGAGGAGTCAAAGTCATGAGCCAACCAGCAGAATTGTCTTTGGAACAGCAATTTAGCCTGTGTTCATTCAAAACACAGGTAAGTGACATGAGCCGTGAACAAGCTCAGGAGTTTTTGGTCAAGCTTTACGAGCAAATGATGCTACGAGAAACCATGTACCGCCATTTTCTGAAACACCACTGGGGTTTAGAACCTAACCCAGGCGTTGAGTAACCAAGAGTCGCAGTCGGCGACCTCCGTCTCTTACTCTCTTCCCTCAGGCGGAAAGGAGTTGGGGGTGATGGGGCGTCACTCGAAGGCAGAAGGTAGAAGGCATCTGTACAGACGTGAGGAAAATTTGACAATTCCTTTGTGGATTTCACTGAATGTGGAAGTCGAGGTAAGCAGTTTGTCGATCGACACCACCGGAAAGCGCAAAGATAATTTATCGCGCCTCGACTCGAAAATTGGATAACTCTTAATAAAAAGGGTTAATTTTTTAACCACTTAAAATTTTTAACAAATTCTATATATTTGTGTTTATTTGGAGCGGATGAGGTTTGACAATAATGGCGATAGTCGGACATCTGAGCGCGATCTCCGACTAGCAAAACCTTTAGTTTTCACATCAATCCCTAGAACTGGCAACTGTGGACTCTAGAAAGAGTTATTCCGGCTGACGTTCCAGAGTCGCCTCCATTGTACTCGTCAAGTAATGACCAGACATGATGCCACTAGATTGGTAGTAGCGGTTGTCATCAACCCGGTGAAGGGTATCAAAACCCGTCCTCCGCTGGCGTTCGTCTCCCAACACCCAATAACGCTGGACGATCGACTGGGGAGCAATCCAACCTTCGCCCTCGACGCGGGCGAGTTCGCTGTGTTGGAGTACAAAAGTATACTGCCGTTCATCGCTGTTGAGGTGTCCTCGGTACTGCAAAATAATCTCTTCGCGATCGCCTCCAGGAAATACGAGCTTGGTCACCATACTGAACCAATCTGTTCGGTTCCAGCTCACTAAAGTTTTGCCTTTAACCGTAATTGGCACGCCATTGCGCTCAATCCAGCTTCCTTCGAGCGTCCATTGGCCAGATTCCATTAAAAACGTGTGAGCCACAGTGCTGTTCCTATGCTTTTCCTGCTGGCTACAATGCTGGTGCAACAACGCACAGCCGTTGTCCCTCAGACTCTATGCTATCACGCCCAACTGTGCCAACAAGAGTTAATTTCTCCTAAAAGTACCGATGTCCGGGCACCAGTAACTTGAGGCAGATTGCCGGGAATGCCCCGAACCCGCCATGCGGCTAAAACCGCGAAAGCGATCGCCTCTTTAAAATCTACATTCAAGCCTGCCTCAGAAGTAGTCAACACTTGCACTGGATGCAATTGAGATTGCAATCGGCGTTTTAAGTAGAGATTGTGGCTGCCGCCCCCGCATAGTAAAACTCGATCGGGCATAGCCGGTAAAAAAGTTTGGTAACTGTGAACGATCGAGGCAACAGTCAGTTCTGTCAGAGTAGCCAGCACGTCAGCAGGACTGAGGTTGTAACCTTGGGCCTCGACCAAACACCTGTCAAAATAGTCTACACCAAATAGCTCTCGCCCCGTTGATTTCGGCGGTGCTTGGCGGAAGAACTCTGATGCGAGCCAATCTTCGACTAAAGCTTGACAGGGAGTGCCCGATGCCGCCCAAGCTCCACCTTCGTCGATCGTCTTAGTGCCCCCTGAGAAGTGCTGTACTGCCAAATCTAACAGGGAATTCGCCGGGCCTGTATCCCAGCCCGATATGCCATCCCCAAGACTGAAAATCTCAGACTCGTCATTGTTTCCCCCTTTTCCCCTGGCCGGAAGATAGGTAACATTGCCAATTCCGCCCAGATTTTGGATGCAGAGGCTGATGTTGGGTTCCGCCAGCAGGCAGGCATCAACTATTGACACTAAGGGTGCTCCTTGACCCCCGGCAGCAATGTCTGCCGATCGAAAGTTACTCACAGTAGTAATTCCTGTCAATTCCGCAATTAGCGCGCCCCGCCCGATTTGCAAGCTGTAGCCCATTAACGCACCGGCGCTGTCTTTCTGCGCTTTCCCAGCAGGTCGGTGGTAGACGGTTTGACCGTGAGAGCCGATTAATTCTGCTTTATCATATTCTGCTTGAATTGTCAATGCCGCCGTGGCAAATTCTTGGGCGATGGCATCATCTAATTGGGCTAGTTCAGCCATTGACAAAGCTGAGCCACTGCAAACCGAGAGAATTTGCGATCGCAAATTAGCAGGATAAGGGAAAGTGTTGCCGGCCACCAATTGCACTTTCAAGTCTGTTTGGGAACCGACCACATCCACCAAAGCAGCATCAATGCCATCCACCGACGTGCCGCTGATCAAACCGATAACGCGGGTCATTCAATTTTAGATTTTAGATTTTAGATTTTAGATTGTTCACTTTTTCGATTTTTCGATTTTAGATGGTCGGGTGCGATCGGGCGATCGAATATTATTTGAGGTCGATCGTTACGATCACCACAGTAATATTATCGCGTCCACCTTTATCCTTAGCTGCTTGAATTAAAGCATTTGCAGCGCCCTCGCAGGCGCGAATCGACTTCAGAGGCGAAGCTATCAAAGGATCGGAAAGTTCTTCAGTCAAGCCATCGCTGCAGAGCAGCAAGCGATCCCCAGGCTGCACGTCCACCGGCAAAATATCTATCTCCCGCAAATCATCGCGGCCCAAACACTGGGACAAAACGTGACGCCAAGGATGACTGCGAGCCTGGTCAGGAGTTAGGGCCTTTCTTTTCACAGCCTGAGCCACCCAAGTCTGGTCTTCAGTAATCTGTTCCAAGCGAGATCCGTGCAGTCGGTACAAGCGAGAGTCCCCGATATTAGCGCACCAGGGTCTGCCCTCATCCCTAAACATGAGAACCACAGCCGTAGTTCCCATATCAGCACGCTCCGGGTGGTCGAGCTGATCCGTCAAAATTGCTTGATTGGCAATTAAAAAAGCCTTTTCCAACAACAGCGGAGAATCCTCTGGCCCTTCCCAATGTTCGAGCAAATAAGATTGAATCGCCTGAGTCGCAATCCGGCTGGCTTCTTGACCTCCGGCGTGTCCTCCCATTCCGTCGGCCACTATGAAAAATCGCCCGTCAGAGTCTATGTAGTACGAATCCTGATTTACGGAACGAACTAGCCCTGTGTCTGTCTTACCTGCGAAAGAGCGTTTCATAGATTGGGTGATTGGACTCATCGAACTTGAAAGCTTGATTTAATGGGGTGCAATTTTTTATTCCAAAACTTAAATTGCGAACGGGCTTGAAATTCAGCAGCCCGCGATCGCGAGTTTTGGAAAAATTGCACTTCCTTGACATCATATTGTAGATCGTATGATGTTGACATCCTCCCCGGCCGTACCGCAGGATTCCAAGAATCACTTCTTGGGCTTCCTCTTTCCACGACTCGGCTTACATTGAGGAGTTGCCTCACCAATGCAGAGGTCGATGTCTCCAGAGGCGTTTAACGTTCCCATGTGCCCCACGGTACGGAGTGCTAACTCAAGTATGTTAATTGCTGCATTCGAGTCTCGGTCTATTACAAAACCACAATGGTGACAGCGATGTGTTCTTTGACTCAAAGACTTCTTGATGACTTCCCCACAGTTGGAACAGTTTTGAGAAGTGTAGTGCGGTGGTACGGCAACCGTTACCACACCAAACACCTTGCCAAAATATTCTAACCATTGACGGAAAGCCGACCACGCAGCATCAGATATAGACTTTGACAGTTGCCTGTTTCTAACCATGTTACGCACCTGCAAGTCCTCATAGGCAACCAAGTCGTTAGACTGGATGACGCATCTTGCCAACTTCACGGCAAAATCTTTACGCTGCCTACTTACCTTGAGGTGCTTTCGACTCAGGCGATTTCTCGCTTTGACTCTGTTTTTCGACCCTTTGGTGGTGCGAGAAAGTTTACGACTAAGACGCTTTATCGCTTTCTCGGACTTTCTCAGATGACGGGGGTTCTCGATTGTCTGACCATCCGAATCGGTGTAGAAGTGAGTCAATCCAACATCCAGTCCAACAGTCTTACCCGTTGGCTTTCTCTTCTCTACCCGTTCTTGGTCAATGCAAAACTGAACGTAGTACCCATCAGCTCTACGAACAACACGCACTCGCTTAATCTGCTTCAACTGGTAGAAGTGAAGGTCACGAGTTCCCCACATCTTGAAGCTTCCTGCTTCAAACCCATCAGTGAAGGTGATAGTTCGTCTATCGAACGACAACTTCCAGCCCGTTGTTTTATATTCAACAGAGCCATGTGTTTGATGCTTCTTAAAGCGTGGGAAGCCTTTCTTCCCACGCTTGTTTTTTTTGCAGTTGTCATAAAACCGAGCGATAGAACTCCAAGCCCGATCGGCCGAAGCTTGTCGAGCTTGGGAATTAAGTTTGCCGGCGAACGGAAACAATGCGGCGAGAACAGCGCAATAGGCGCTCAACTCGTACTTACCCATCCCCAAGTTGTCCAACCAGTATCTAAGGCAGCTATTGCGGACAAAGCGAGCAGTACGAATGGCTTCATCGAGCCGCTCGTACTGCTGTGCAAGTCCCTCTAGTTTTGCCTCAAAAACAAGCATACTTACGCTGACATAACTAGCGTAAGTATACCACAGTTAAAGAAAGCCGTCCTAGAAGGACGGGGCTTTAAACCCATTATTTTTGGTAAATCCAGTAAATTCAGCAGCACCTGCAAAAAAAACTGGATTTATACCCAAAATCAGAGGTTTTGCTGGCGACCAATCTAGGCAGCAACCGGGTTTTTAGCCTCAAAGCGCGTAAGTGTTGTAAATTTTAGCAATCTGTGGTCAGCCAGCCAAAACTTAACATTCGATGTCAACTTTTGGCTGGCGAGAAATCTCAAACCTGAAATTTCAAATCGCAAATTGCACAATTATGACATCCTGTCTAAACGATCGATCCGCTTGAACAAACGCAGCATAGCAAACCCTGCACCCGCCGCCAGCACTGCCACAGCGACAGCCGGCCAGACTTGATTGCTGACAAACAAAATTGTCGCCGACAAAGTAAAAGCACTCATCAGCAAAGCATAATTCGTGCCCATTTGAGCACTGCTCATGCGGCGGAGCAAACGCTCTGTTTCGGCAGAACGGACGCGAATCCGCAAATCTCCCTGTTCGAGTTTATCAATAGTCTCCTCAATCCGGCGGGGCAAACCCAAAGCACTCGAACTCACCTGAGCCGCCTGACGGCCGATTTCGTTAAAAATGCTGCTACTTGTATCATGGCCATTTCCATTAGTCATAAGCTGCATGGCAAAAGGTTGTGCCACCTCCATAAAGTTGAACTCGGGATCTAAACCTCGGCCCACCCCTTCGATGGTGGAAAAAGCTCGCATTACAAAAGTAAAAGTAGCTGGGAAGCGAAAAGGTTGGTTGTAGGCAATATCGTAAAGGTCGTCGGTAATCGCGCTCACAGACTGATTTTCAAAAGGCTTGTCCATGAAGTTATCCAGCATATACTGGATGCTGCGGCGCACCGGACTCATATCACCCGTAGGCACCAAAGCTCCCAAATTGATCAGAGAATCCATAATCCGCTGTCCATCCTTGGAAGCAATGCCGTAAAGCGTCTCCATCAGTCCTTCGCGGACGTTGGACTGGATTTGTCCCATCATGCCAAAATCGTAGAAAATCAGACAACCGTCAGCACTAACAGCGATGTTGCCGGGGTGTGGGTCAGCGTGGAAAAAGCCGTCGTTGAGCAACTGTCGCAAATAAGCTTTTGCGCCCAACTGAGCGATTAATTTACGATCGATACCGGCGGCTTCCAAAGCTTCGTAGTGGCTGATTTTAATCCCCGGCAGGTATTCCAAAGTCAGCACTCGCGGAGCCGCATACCGCCAATAAACCCTCGGCACCCGCACCCAGTCACAGTTGCTAAAATTGCGGCGAAAAGTATCAGCATTGCGGCCTTCATGGAGATAGTCAATTTCCAGCCACAGAATGCGACAGCATTCCTCATAAATCCCCATCCAATCTCGGCCGCGGCCCCACTTAGGATGGTTTTGAAAGTAGCGGGCAATTCCCTTAAGAATTTGCAAATCGATCTCGAACAGTTTCCGCAGTCCAGGTCGCTGCACCTTGACGACCACTTCCGGGCCCGAATGCAGTTGAGCTTTGTGTACCTGACCCAGACTGGCAGCGGCCAGGGGCACTGGATCAAAGCTGCGGTAGAGTTCTTGAACTGTCTTGCCCAAATCTTGCTCGACAATTACCTCCAACTGCTCGTAGCTGAAAGCAGGCACTTTATCTTGCAGCTTAGAAAGTTCCTCGACAAACTCTGCGGGGAACAAATCGGCGCGGGTAGAAAATAACTGCCCCACTTTAATGAAAGTTGGCCCCAAATCCAAGAGTGTTTCTCGAACCCAGATAGCTTGAAAGCGGCGTCTGGCAACTTTCTTTTCTTCAGTCACGCCTCCCCAGTAGCTCCAATTTTTGCTGTCGAGCCAGAGGGAAGCCAGCCAGAGCAAGACAAAGGCCCAAATGTCGAAGAAGCGCCGCTTCCGGGAGTATTTTTCGCGATTCCAGCGATAAGCTTTACTTTTGTAGGATTTACTAGCAGTTTTTTGCTCATCGGCTTCGCCAGTGTGCTTGGGGGAGCGCTGGCGATTAACAGAGTCATCAAGGAGAGCAGACACTTGGGTTCCCAAATTGCTTATTTTATGTTGTTGCTTTGATTGAAAGTAGGAGCGCAGGAGCGCAAAGCAATGCGCTCACGTAGTAAATAATAGTTGTGGTCGAGTCGATCGCTAGGGCAAACTGCTGCGGTAGCGCTGCAATTCCGATCGCACCAGAGCCACTTCGGCGCGCAGCTCATCAATAGTCGCTTGCAAATCTGCAGGATGGATGTCTTGAATGGTGGTGGTGCTTGCAGTGCCAGTTCTGGTCTGCATCGCCTCATCCGAAGCTCTATTTGCCCGTTCCACAACTCGATCGGTGAACTGCCGCAGGCGTTCTCTTTGTTCTGCGTCAAATTTGCCGAGTTCAGAGAAAGCGTTGGTGGCCGCGCTTTCTAATTGCTCGTACAGTGCTTCGGCAAGTGCTCTGCCTACAAAAAAAGCATGAACTGGGGGTTTACTCATAAAAAATATTCGGTAAGTGGGAAACTCAGAGTCTTTAGACCTGAGAGGAAAACGACTCGGCGGTTTCAACCGCCTTGAATCCCCTTTCGGGGTTAGAGGGGTATGGTTGCCCCTCCAATGGAGATACAGTTGTCTCCTTCCTCCCTTGCGGGGTAATGTTCGCCTCGACCTGGTTATAAAGGCTTGTTAGACCTGCAACACTGTTTCAGTGACTTTAAAACTGTTTAATTGCAGATGACAGAGCGGAAAACTGGCGTCGCACTCTCCGGTGTCGTGACCTGAATAACGTCTCCTCCGGAGAGGGGTCTGGTCAGAACAGCTTGTAATTTCTTACAAGCTCAGTGGCTTTAGCCCTGAGTTCCTGACAAAGCTTGTTGGTATGAATGTGTAGGAGAATATGGTTGTCCCCGACCTATTTCTAGGTAATGTTAGCACACGCCTTTGTTTAGTGAGCTTGTTCGGCTAACGGCACGTCCTTAACCCAAATAAAGATGTTTAACCGTTAACGACAGAGCAAGGGACTAGCTAAGCAGCCGCTTGGTGTCATAACTCAAAAAACGTAGACTTCTAAAGTATACGGCTGGTCAACTGTGGTTTAAGTCTTAGGCTCGAAGCGAGCGTGTCTTTAGACCTGGGTCGTTGACCTTATTAAGTAAGAAAGGTTTTCTTTTGGGATGTTAGTTTGGATGGGATTTGCTGTTTCGGTCTGGCGACCCCAGCTAATAATAGCTTGAGATCCGCTGCTGTTGCAGCAGCCCAGAGAGAAACCATCCATAACTGCGATCGCAGTAGCCGTCTCTACTTCCTGCTTTACTAGCCCGTAGGCGGATTCTAGTACACAGGCATCAATGTAGGTCGAGCTGACCTTACTTTTGATGAAAACATTACACGAGGTTGGTGTGTGAAACTGTATTGAGCTTTATCTTTTAAGATTTAGCTGAATACGGCATTTAACACTAAACAGATTAATGGGACACTCATGTTAACTTATGTTAACACAAGAACGGCAATCGATGGGGAATCGATCGCCCAAGAATAGCGTCCCCCCAGTGGCCAGTTCCAGTTAGCCTAATGTATAGAGATAGTTTTATAGAGAAGTTTGCCTTATGTACACTCAAAACCAAATGCAATGGGTCAGCGCTTTATCAACCCGTCCCTCTTTGGAATCCGCCCTCAAAGAAGTTATAGAACAAGCCGATCGCGACCTAGAAGGCCCGGCTGATTTAGCCCTGATATTTATCTCGTCTGCCTTTGCCAGCGAGTATTCTCGGCTGATGCCTTTACTCCGAGAACTGCTGCCAGTGCCCGCGATCCTGGGCTGCGGCGGGGGAGGAGTCATCGGCACGAATCGGGGCGGCCTCACCGAAGAAGTCGAGGGATCTCCCGCAGTCAGCCTGAGTCTGGCGCGCTTACCGGGAGTGAATGTCAGAACTTTTCACGTCGGTGCAGAAGAACTGCCGGACTTAGATAGTCCCCCGGATACTTGGGTGGATCTCTTGGGCGTGCCGGCCCAGGAAGAACCGCAGTTCATCATCTTGGCTGACCCCTTTTCCGCAAAAATTAACGATTTGCTCCAAGGGCTAGATTATGCCTATCCGGGCGCGGCGAAGGTAGGGGGACTCGCCGGGGGGGATGGTGCGGGCAGGGGCGCGGCGCTGTTTTGCGACTATCAGCTTTACCGAGAAGGGACGGTTGGGGTAGCTTTGAGCGGCAATATAGTTTTGGAAACGATCGTAGCTCAAGGCTGCAGGCCGATCGGGCATCCTTATCGGGTGACGGAAGGAGAGCGGAATATTTTGCTGAAACTCGAAGAACAAACCGACGATACGGGCAGCGCGGGCATCGAGCGATCGCCCTTAGAGGCCCTGCGAGAGTTAGTTCAAACTTTGAGCGAAGAAGACCGAGAATTAGCTCAGCACTCGTTATTTGTAGGCTTAGTCAGCGATGAATTCAAGCTGACATTAGAGCCGGGAGATTTTTTAATCCGCAATCTATTGGGAGTAGATCCGAAAGTGGGAGCAATTGCGATCGGCGATCGAGTCCGTCCCGGACAGCGCATCCAATTTCACCTGCGGGACGCGCGCACCTCCGCAGAAGACCTAGAAATGCTGCTCGATCGGTATCAGCGGGCCGCCGAGTACAGTGGTACATCCAGCGCAGGTGCCTTAATGTTCTCTTGTCTGGGGCGCGGTGAAGGGCTTTACGGCGAATCGAACTTTGACTCCCGACTGTTTGGCCGATACCTCAAAAACATCCCCCTGAGCGGCTTTTTCTGCAACGGCGAAATCGGGCCCGTCGGCGGCAGCACATTTCTGCACGGCTACACCTCCGTATTCGGGATTTGCCGCCAGAATTCATAATTTGTGAACTGTTGACTGTTGACTGATGACTGTTGACTGTTGACTGTTGACTGTTGACTGTTGACTGTTGGCTGTTGACTGTTGACTAATGACTAATGACTGTTGACTGTTGACTAATGACTGTTGACTGTTGACTGTTGACTGTTGACTGTTGACTGTTGGCTGTTGACTGTTGACTAATGACTAATGACTGTTGACTGTTGACTAATGACTGTTGACTGTTGACTCATGACTAATGACTAATGACTCATGACTGTTGACTCATGACTGTTGACAATCTAAAATCTAAAATCTAAAATCGCCTGATGACCAATAAATAAAAGCGGCAGTCGCCTGCCGCTTTTAGCTGTAACTAGATGTCTGGAAGCCTTAGAAACTAAAGGTAGTACGGAGGAGTCCGACCCAGATATCGTCGTTTCTGTTGTTGTGTTCGGGATTCAGAATCACGTAAACGCCCGGTGTCACTGAGATAAAGTCATTGACTTGGAAGCGATAGAAACCCTCTAAGTGATAAGAGGTGTTGCGATTTCTGGCGACATCACTCTCAGTAACTTTTGGCGGTACACCGAAGACAAAACCGAGGACGTTGCCTTGTCGGGCAAAATCTCCCAGGGCCACAGTGATAGCACCATTCTGGATGGTAGCGTCATTGTTGCCGCCCCGGAGTTGTTCAGCCTTCGTATAACCGTACCAACCGCCAATCTGAAAGCGACTGCTGGGTTTGAAGTTAACTTGCACGCCAAAGTTATCTGATGCGGTGGGTGATTGATCGAAGGGCCGGTTAGCCAAGGCACTGCCGACGCCGCCCATGAGGCTAACATCGCCTGCCCGATTGTATTTCCGGGTGTAAGTCAAGCCCAAGTCAAACGGTCTGCTAAAAAAGCCGATCTGACCCAAAGCGCTGAAAGAACCGTTGAAAACGCCCCTGCCGTTTGCGGGGTTAGGAGCATCGCTGTCGCCGGCGAGATAGCCTGCGGTAGCTCGGAGGCTGCCCAAGTTGAAACTCACACTTGCGCCTGCTCCCTGCGGGCCGCGGAATACTGCCGGGTTGCGTACTCCAAATCTGGAAAGTGAACCCGAACTCGTAGAGTTACCAAAGGTAGAAGCCTGGTCTGCAATTTCATCTAGGTCAAGTCCTTTAGGACCGACAAAGACTGTAGCGCGACCGACCGGGAACCGATAGTACAGTTCGTCTAGTGTGAATTGGCTGCCATCATCGCCGTCAAAGGCCAAGCGAGCCATGTTGGTACCGGTAGCGGTGGCTCTATCGTAGCGGGCGGTGTTGACTGCTTGCAAGCGGGTTCTGAGCAAGTCTCGACCGGTGAAGCTGGTGTTGAAGTTCAAGCGCACCCGGTAGCCGAAGTTGGTAGAGGTTTTGTCGTCGTCAAGGCCGACACCATCTCCGAAGGTGTCGCTGACGGCAAAAATAGCTTCTCCTGCCAATTTGGTGGTGGTGGAGAACTGGTTGGCTTCGAGTTCTGCGGTGCGAGCTTCTAGACCGTCTACTCGTCCGCGCAGGGTAGCGAGTTCGGCTGCAAATTCTTCTTGCAGGCGTTGCAGGATGGCTAAGTCGTCTCGGGTAACCAAGTTACCTGTTGACCCAATTAGTTGGGTTATGCTGTCTAAGCAAGCGTTGACGCCGGCTGCAAATTCGTAGCGAGTCAGGGCGCGGTTGCCGCGGTAGGTGCCGTCGGGATAACCTACGATACAACTGTAGCGTTCGACTAGGGATTGCAGGGCTTGGAACGCCCAATCTGTCGGCCGCACGTCGGATAGCTGAGTGACTGATGTCACCTGGGACATGGTTCCCGACGGTTGGGCCGGCAGCGCTTGGGGAGCAACAGGGACGATGGGGCCGCCCATTCCGGCGGCTGGTGTCTGAGCAATTTCTACCTTAGTAGCTGGGGTAGTAGCTGGGGTAGTAGCTGGGGTGCTGGCGACTGCTGGCACTTCAATTTTCCCAGGGGTTTCTGTCTGGCTGATTGGCTCTGCCAAGTCTGATGCTTGGGGCGAGGATTCGGCAGTGCCTGCTGCTGCTAGGGGTTCAGTCACTGCTGGGGCGCTGGCCGGAGCGATTGGGGCTGCTAACTCGATGTCGCTCCCTGTTGTTTGCAGTGTTGTTGGCAGTGCTGCAGCGCTGGTTTGTGGTTCGATTGAGGCGAGTTTTTCAGCGTCTGCTTCGTTAACGACCGGGGTTTGGGCCACTTCGACGCTGTTGTTTAAAGCCAGCTTTTCTGGGGCAGCAGGGGCTGCTGCAACTGGTTCTGCAACTATTTCTCCAACTATTTCTGCAATTTTTGACTCAGATGACTGAGCTGTAGCTAGCTGGTTGGCTTCAGCGGTTGCGGTCACTTCTGCGGCGATCGCAGTGGCACTCATGACTGATGATAGCCCCAGAATTGCCGGGGATACTAGCAGTAAATTCCAAAAAGTTCTGTTCATTTTCCTCACACCTTCACACTCTATTCAACTCGACGAGCAGCAATTCCCAACTGCTAATTTTTGTGGTTGCTTGCCTGTTGACAATAACTGCCAAAATAGAACCTATCCATAACTGTTGATTCACTGTTGATTCACAGTAGGCGTGTCTACTTCTGCTTGAACGTAGGGGGCTGAGCCCTTATACCCCAGGCATCAATTCAGGTCAAGCCCACATTACCTTACGGTTGATTATACCATCACCTGCTAATTTCATCTCTCGATCGCCCGACTTGCTTGAGTTGCTCTGCGGGCGATCGACAACTGGTTCTACGGGTTCGACCACAATCTGCTTCTAACTGACAACTGCCGAGAGTCCTCGGTTACGCCCGACTTAACATACAGTTATAGGTAGGATTGTGGCTGCTTGTCGCATCCCTTATACAGCTTTATATCCTCTAATGTCAAGCTTTTTAACCTAACTTTAAACCTCGCGACCCGGCAGGGGCTATTTTCCCGCAATGAGTGGGGAACTGAGACCTAAAGGCTGGTAGACTTACCCGATCCAAACCAAAGTTCAGGCTTGACCAATTTTGGTTTTTTGATGCCCGCTGCTGTCGGGACTTGCCAGGACGATCGCCATTTTTGAGACTAACCGTCGGCGGGTTTAATTTCCCGCTATTTTAACACAACTTTTTTGTTGTTTGAGTGCGACTGCAACTGGTGGTGCTTGACCCGCTGTTGGCGCAGGGAAAGCTCACTTGCTTGACAGACCAACTATGCCCAAGATTCCTAGCGGTTTTAACGATGTTTTTGCCTACGGACGATCGCAGGAGTTTAGTGCTAAGCTGGCGAAAATGCAAAAGTCGAAAATAGAGCTGCTGTCAGAACAAAGAACCCAAACGCTGGGGGTGAGCAAGTTATACCATTTTCGATTTTCGATTTTCGATTAAAGAATAGGGAATAACTGAGGACATACAAGTTGGAAACACGGGCATACACTTGCATTATTTCGGGTAACTGGTATTAGTAAAACAGTGAGGGTTTATGGAAGATTTTGGTATTATTATTGCCTGCTGCGACCAAGATTATCTGTTTGCTAAGGGTTGCTGTGCTAGCATCCGCTATTTCCTGGGAGATGTGCCGATTTGTCTGTTGATTGACGGTACGTTTTCTGTGAGTGCTTTGGAAAAATCCTATGGGGTGCGAGTTATAAATCGCACAACTGTTTCTGAAGAGGTTCTCAGGAAAAGAAGTTTTGGTTGGGGCAAAACTAAAATGATTGCTTTCTGGGAAAGTCCTTGGTCAAATTTTATGGTTTTGGATGCCGATACGATCGTCTGGGGCGATGTTCTCAAGTTGGCTAATTTTCAAGACTTTGATTTTATTGTAGACAAGCCTTGTTACGATTACCCGGATGCTGATGTTTCGGAATTTTTCTTTGATATTCCGGGTGTTGAGAAGCATTTCCCGAATTTTCGGTGGTCGGAATCGCGATCGAACTATTTCTGCACGGGTACTTTCTTTGCTAAGCGCGGCGTTTTTAGCTTGGAAGAATACGTGGAAATTTTAGATTTTACAGCGGCAAATCCGAAGATATTTAAGTACGGAGAAATGGGTTTTTTGAACTTTATGATTTTCCGGGCGGCGCAAGAAAATCGGCTGCGGGTGCAGAATGTGGATATGCAGTTGTTGGTGCCGGATTTTGACCAGGATTTGCTGAGAAAGCGGTTTCCGGTTGAGTCAAGCGGGCCTGCGGGCGATCGCACTCAGGCGACTGTGATTCACTGGTGCGGGCCGAAGCCAACTTTATCTAATGGGAAAGTTTACTCGGAACCGATGACTTTTTGCCGCCGCAAGTGTCAGGAGGATGTTTGGAACCGCACGGGTTTGGCGGCCCAGATGTCGCTGCAAGTGGAGGATTTACAGCGATCGATCTACGTGTATAAGAATAAGTTTAAGAAGAAGTTTCGGCAGTTGGCCCGGAAGTAAGTAGGATTTTTTAACCGCAGATGTCAGCGGATGAACGGGGATGCAGGCGGATTTGGGCTTACCCTTCGAGGGGTAAAGTTGGCCCGGCTGGAGGTAAAACTTGGCGGTGAACGCTTATTTTGTGGCTTTCCCGCTGAGTTTGCATTTCGACGGCGATCGCCTCAAATTCGACTTCCATGCAGCCGTAGGGAATCTCTAACTCGACACTTGCTCGAACATTTCCAAACCCGTTAGCTTTAAATTCGGTAATCCAGCGCGGCCCGTCGAGAATCAGGTAGGTTTGCCGATCGTACACCCAAACTTTTACATAAATCCGGGGCATTAATTCCGGGAGTTGCACTTGCACTTTTACAGCCTGGCCCGCGATGATTTCGGCGCGCGGCAATTCCAAAATTGGCATCGGTACTAACTCGTCTTCTGGCAAAACGTAGGGAGTCGGGGGAGTTACTTCTGCTGCGACAGTTGCGGTTTTTTGAGCAACTTGTTTCGGCTGCGGGGGCTCGTCAAAAACCACAAATTCTCTGGCTTCCGGGCTAGTAGATTTGGGATCGGAATTTGTTTCGCTGGTTTCGGGCTGCTGCTGGGTTGGGCTGGTTTCTTCTTCCACAACGGCAATTTCGTCGCTGCTATTTGGGGCGGCTGTTGGATTTGGTGACAGGGTGGTTGCTTTCAGCCAGTCGGGGGATTCGCCGTTGCTGGCTAGGGAACTCAGTCGCGACCAAAATCGACTTTCGACGTTTAAGGTTTGAAATGCCTGTTTGGTGGGTGCTGGCGGGGTTTCTGGGGCTGTTGTTTTTAATTCAGGGCTGTTTTCGGGTTTTTGGTCGATCGCTCCGATTTCGGCTGTTTGAGTGGGATTGGGGATGTCTGAGGGTTTGGTTTGTGGGTCGATCGACTCTGGGGCAGTTCGAGGCGAATCGGAGATTTCCGAAAGCAATTGCGATCGGCTGCTGTCGGGCAGTTTGTTACCGAATGCGGGCAATTCTAGACCGCCTGCACTTGGGGTGTGACGCGAAGCCAGTAGAGGGGGTAGGGCTTCCTTGCTTGGGACTTCGGCGGGGGAGGGAGGGTCTAAGGATTTTTCTACTAGCTTGAGGAAGGATATATTTTTGGCGCTTCCAGACGGTTTTGAGGCTGTTGGGGAGGGTTCGGCTTGATGCTTTTCTTCGATGAAATTGTCTTTAATTTCCTCTAGAAGGTGCTCTAAACGGGCTGTAATTGTGAATAGTTTGGTGGCTAAGGTGACGCCGCCGCTGCTGAGAATTGCTTCTCCTAAAATGAGGCGGCTTTTGCACTCGGTTGGGATGTAGGTGACGCAAGCAAAGATGCAGGGGGGAACTTGTTCTGGCATCGGCTGCTGGATTTCTGCGAGAATTTTTGAGGTTTGGGGGTCACGCAGGTAAATTTGCAGTTGTGCTGAACCGATGAGTTGTTTGAGTTCGAGTGCTTCGGATTCGGGGATCAGAGTTGCTGTTTTTCTGCTTTGTTGGGGGTGTTGGGGAATGTCGATTTTGCCGGAAATGATTAAGGGGCGACCGAGTTGGGTGACGAAGGTTTCTCGATCGAGGACGAGTTCGAGTTGGACGCCCGGTTTTGGTTCGGGGGTTTGGGGAATAGGAAATTGGTAGATTTTGGTCTGCTGGGGTGCTGAATCGGCTGCAGGGATTTGGGTTAATGCGGGCCGATCGACCGGGGAAGCGATTTGTGGGGCTGGGCGATCGATCGGGGAAGCTATTTGTGGGGCTGCGGGGGAAATTGCGGGTTCGATTTGGTCGATCGGCGGTAGGGGTTCGGAGGTTTCCGATTCTGCGGGCAATACTTCCAACTGAACGCCGTACTGCCAAGGTTTTAGTGGTGTTGATTTGGGATCTGGCAAGCAGGAGAGTTCCCACAGTCCGGGTTTGAGCCTGGTGTAGGGAATGATCACGACTAATCCTTCGGGGTTGGTGCGGGCCGATCGGCTTTGGACTTTCCGCTGCGCCCCTTGGTCGAAGGAGGTATGGGTAACGCGAATTTCGATGTCGGTGTTGGGATGCTGAATGCGAGCAACAACGCGGTATTTTCCTTCTAGAATTTCCACGTCGGAGGTTTCTAGGGGCAACCAGGCGCGATCGCCTTCTTTCTGTAGCAAAAATTCTAATTTTTTCATCTTTTCTTTTCTCTAGAAGACCCCCGCTATGTTGCTGAAAGGTTTGCGGTAGGTGGTTTTTTTTGCAGCTACAGGCATTGAATTACTATATGTTGTACAGTTTATCACCTCGATCGGTCAAGAGTTACGTTCAGAAAGATATATAGGCGATCGAGAAGTCGGCATTTGGCTCGATCGCTAAAATTGTCCTTCTATATCCCGCGATTGATGCAGGACTCTCACAATCTCGACTCTCTCTGGGAGAATTATGTAGAAAATAATGTAAGGTTTGACGGGAAAACTTCTCAATCCTGTGAGGAGTTCAGTTCGCTGTCGCCCCATATTCGGATTGGGCAAGCATGGGAAAGCGATCTAGCAATCGCACCATTTGGAGCTCGGCGCCAAGTTCGTCCTGCTGTGCCAGATAAATCCATATATCTTCTAAATCTTTTTCCGCTTGCTGGGAAAGGCGATAGCGATTCACGGGCACTTACTCCTGTTGTAAGCGTTGTTGTCCGCGTTGTTTGATAGTAAGGAGAAGATTCGGCAGAGAATTGTCATCGTACTCTGTATATTGTCCTGTCTGAAGCTGTTCTACACCGATCGCTATTTCCTGCTTCAGAGTTTCTCGATCGGCCTTTGTAGTGTCTGAAGTTTGATTTGGAGTTAGAAGTTTATGGATGAGGATGTGGCGCTCTTCCTCGGTGAGGGCGAGGATAATTTGGGTGAGGGTATCGATGAGTTGAGTGTTGATTGTGGCGGCTTCGGTCATATGCGATCGGAGAATGGTTGCATTAGAGGAGGGATAACGTTATTTTAACTTAGCCATTTTCAATCAGAATTCACCAAGGACTGCCGATAATGCTGAAAGCTGCCCAATAATACGGATGGGATAAATCTTTGCTGTCGAGTTTGGGGATGGACGGGGGCAAGGGAGTTTCGCCCCTGGAACTTCGCAGTTGACGGTTTTCGATCGTCACTTTGCCTTCGATCGCAGCAATTTGTGCTTGCCTGAGAGCTTCAGCTTTAATGATAGGAGGGTCTTTTGGCTTGCTGATTTTTAACTGCTGGTAAAACTCTGTCATCAGGGCGAGAGTCCCCGCATCGCTGACGTACCACAAGCTGGCGAGGGCTGATTTTGCTCCCGATTGCAGCGCTAAACCGGCAAATCCGAGTTCTGCTTCTCTGTCTCCCAACGCGGTTCTACAAGCACTTAATACTAACAGTTCCAGAGGCGGATTGTTCCATTTTAAATCTCTCATTTGATCTAGTCTAAGTTGCGTGTCCCAAAATTGAATGTAGGAGTTATTTGGGGTTCCGGGGCGGAATTCGGCGTGGGTGGCGAGGTGGATGATTCCGTATTTTTGTTGCAGTCGCTGGGATTGCAAGTTTACTATGGTGAAATCTTCGTTGAGAAAGGATTGACCGGCCCACTGTCGGGCGATCGCGCCTAGTTCTAATGGAACTGCTGGCAGCGGTTCTTTGTTCGCCGTTTCTGAGAAATTTGATGCTCCCATTGCTAGGACTTGCGCGTTTCTGAGGTCGGTGTAATTGCTGTCTAGAAATTTGAACGCGGGGATGCGGGCGAGGCTATATTTTTGGATCAAAAATTGCTGTCCGTCGTGCATTGCTGCTAGGGGTACGGTTCGCAAACCTTGGCCGACGCAGAACAGCAAGGTTTCAATTTTTGCTGTTTGCAAATCTGTTTTTAGGGGTGCAACTATCCATTTGTAGAGTTGTTGGGCTGGTTCTATATAGGTGGTAGTTTTGAGTTTTACCGGGTTGGTAATTTCGCCACCTAATTCTTGGACTACTGAGAGCAGTTTCTCTTGTTTGGCTTCCGGGACGCTGCGGAGAATGGGCGGGCGATCGGGCAATATTAAGATTAATTCTAGTTGGTCGGTGCGTGGGATAGCATAAATTAAAGCGGGTTTTTTCTTGGTTTGAACTGCTAGCCTGGAGAGAGTTTTTGATATTGCTTCGGCTGTTTTCGCACGGGTTTCAAAGTCTTGTTCAAAGTATGTTTGATAGTCTTCTTCCCAGCTTTCTTCGATTCTGGTTACGGCTTCGGTGAGGTTTCCCCGATCGAGCAAATTTCTCATTTCTTGCCCGCCCGGCCCGCCCTGGTCTGTGTTTTGGGCAATTGTAGCGAGGTTCGCGGTGCTCCAGCAGAAAAATATTGCTATCACACAGTAAAAAATAGCTTTTTTAATTTTTTTCTGAGTCGTGTGTTTTTGGCGTTGCTGCTGGGATTGGTAGTGCATGATTTTGGGGCGGTTAATGGCGCCGTTGGCGGCAGCAGTTGGCAAAAGTTTGGATGTGGGTGAATTTTGACTGTGCTGGCGATCGCGGCACGATTATAGCATTCAAGACCAACCGCAAATATCTACCGTAGGGTGTGGACATCGGCACCAACAGAGTCCCCGCACCCAGAAATGCGCGATTTATGTAAAATTTTGTAAATTATGCAGGGGTTTTGCATAAACAGGACTTACGCAAAAACCCGGTTTCTTCAAGTAAGTCCTGTTTTTTCCATACCAGCCAGGTACATTTAATCGGCATTACCTATACGGGTGTCTTTGATTTTTTGTGGCACATCCGTGGTTCTCAGTTTTAATAGGGTTTTGTGTTGGTATTAAGCGAGGAATACCCTGCATCGATCGTCGATATATCGAGTTACCTTACTCGATATATTATCTGTATTTACTTATTTGAAAATATTTAGGTTTTTTCGCGCTGACTTACTTTAAAATCTCCTGATTTATTGTTTTACCTCGGATATCTTCCCGGTTATTTCGTACAATTCGCCGAGACTGATTTTGACCTAAATTTTTGCCGGCAAATATCCTAATTTTTAAGTATCAGTGGCGACTGTTGCCAAGAGTTGAGCAACATCAATTAATGCGGGTTGTTCGGTTTTTTTGCGTGGCAGGGGAGGGAAGCGCGCGATCGATCTGCGCTTAAAAACTATAAAATTGATCGCACTTTTCCCGATCCCATAAGTGTGACATACAGCGGTTCTCAGATAAATGAGGTATACAGAAACCCTGTATTGTCAAGCTTTCCAGGTCAAAATTCGTACCTCACCTTTTTGAAAAAGGCTATAGATCACCCACACTCCTAAGTTATAAATAAAAACACTTAATTATTTAGAGAATTTTACGCTATGCTGTCGATCGCTTTTTCCTTGTTGATTCTTGCTTCTCTCCTAGATAACTGAAGCCTTCTTCCTTCTGCTATACATTGTGTGCGATCGAACTTGGCACGGTGCGTTAGCGAAGCCCTCGAAGAGGATCGCGATCCGATTGGGGGATGTGTCTTAGTATTTCTTCACATATCCTGATTTCGGTCTATGATATATGCCTTATGGCGTCTTTGTGTTTAAAGCCCGTTACCGCATACCGCTGATGAGTCAATCAACCAATTCACCGCTATCCCAACCAGTTTCTCGAAGAACCGCCCTCAAATTCCTCGGAGTCGGTGCCGCAGGCGGGCTGCTGGGCTACTCTCGATTTTCCAAGCCAGAGCCCGCCGTTTTTGTGCAAGATTCTCTTGACTTGCCGCGAATGCTGAATAACCGCAAAACCGTTGTAGTTGTAGGCGCAGGCTTGGCAGGGCTCGCCTGTGCTTACGAGCTCAGTCAGCGGGGTTTCGCCGTAACATTGCTCGACAAATCGCCCCAACTCGGCGGCAAAATTGCTAGTTGGCCGATACAAGTCGGGAACGAAACTTTTATGATGGAACACGGTTTCCACGGTTTTTTTCCGCAATACTACAACCTCAAAAGTGTGGTTGAAGAACTAGAAATTAGCGATAACTTTGTATCTTTAGAATCCTACGCGGTTGTGTTTCGAGACGGCAAATACCAACCAGAAGTTTTCCGTCCAAACCATTCAGCTTTTCCCTGGAATATAGTTGACTTGGGGATATCTTCTCCCAACCGGCTCAAGTGGGGAATCAATCTTACAAAACCCGCTCACTGGCAAGTATTTCGGGAAATCGGCGGTTTTCAAACTCAAAAAACTTTCGATCGCCTCGACAATATATCAGTGGCCGACTGGGTAAAAGGTGAATTTCCTCGCGGACTTTATGACTTGTATTTTCTGCCTTTTGCCAAGTCCAGCCTCAACGCTCCCGACGAATTGAGCGCGGGAGAATTAATGCAATTTTTCCACTTTTACTTTTTCGGAAATCCAGAGGGTTTGGCCTTCAACGGCACGCGGCAAGATATGGGTACGAGTTTGGTGCAGCCTATTGCCAAAGCCATTGAAAGCAAAGGCGGCAAAGTATTAACAGATGTCGCAGTCAGTGAGATTCGCTGGGAAAACGGCAAGATTGATTCTCTGAGTTACCAGTCGGGAGATGTGCAAAGTAAAATACCTTTTTGGGTGAAGCGAAACGCGCTGTTAACTGACAGCAACTCTACGGAATATTTCGGCGCTGGGGACAGCGTATTTGTCGCCGCACCATCGGGAAAAGAGGCAATTTCTCTGAGCTGCACTCACCAAGGCTGCACAGTTCAGAAACAAAACGACGGTCAATTTCACTGTCCTTGTCACGGCGCCGTTTTTGATGCCGAAGGGCGAGTTGTCAGCGGGCCTGCTCAGCGGGATTTGCCTCGATTTAAGGTAGTCGATGAAAAAGCCGATGAGGTACAGTTGGTCTCCGCCGCGACCAATTCCAAGACTCAAAATTTGGGAGAAACATTGAAGGCTGATTATTATGTTTTGGCGGCCGATGTTCCGGGGATGCAGCATTTGTTTAGTTTGGCTAGCGGTGAGGTGAATCCGGAGGTGCAGAGTCGGATCGAGAGTTTGAAAATAGCCGATCCGTTTGCGGTGGGTCGTTTTTGGTTCGATCGCGAATTTCCCTGGGAACACAGCAATTTCAGTTCGCTTTCCGGCTACAAACTGACTGACAGCATCACGCTTTACCACCGAATTCAGGATCAGTTCATAGAGTGGAATCAGAAAACGGGCGGTAGTGTTGTGGAACTGCACGCTTATTGTTACAAGGAGAAGGAATTTCCGAATCAGGAAGTTTTGCTGGCGACTTTTGAGCAAGAATTGTACGAAATTGTACCGGAATTAAAAGAGGCAAATATGCTGCACCGGGAATTGGTAAATCAAAAGAATTTCTCTGGATATCCGCCCGGTAGTTATGCAGAAAGACCAGAAACTTGCTGTGCTGTTCCGAATCTGTTGTTTGCGGGAGATTGGGTGAAAATGCCGTTTCCGTGCGGTTTAATGGAAAGGGCGGTTAGCAGCGGTTTGTTGGCAGCTAATGCTATTTTATCTCAGGAGGGTTTGCAGAGGCGATCGCTCTTGACGGTGAATCCCGAAGGCGTGTTAAAAATCTAAGGTTTGCAGTGGGGCGGGCTTTATAAATCGTCAATCATCGGCTGGTATCCTCGGTGAAACCCGCCCCCACCCCTACCAGTTTAGATTTGAGATTTTAGATTATAGATTTGAAGAAATAGGAATGACTGACTCAAGAAGGGTTTGGAGGTATCCTAAAGTTGGATTCTTTTTTTAAGATGAGTTACGGTTTGCGGGGGTGGTTTCGCTGAGGGGAAAAGGCAGAGCTTGCGAACCCAAAAAATATCTGCGTTAAGCAGGGTGGATATGCGGTTAAAATATTATTGAATCAGTATAAAGCAATAATAGATGCTGAATAGTAACTGCAAAATTCGCAATAAATCTGTAATGTTTGATGCTTTTGCAACAGAATACGATTTTGCTGCCACCTTGCAAAACCAGAACGCTTTCTTTACTAACAACCTATCAGCCAGCAAAGGTGCAGCATTAGATATTGGCTGCGGTTCTGGAATTCTTGCTTTTGAATTAGCCCAGTATTACGATCATGTAGTGGCCGTCGATTTGTCAGCAAAAATGCTAGATATAGCCCGTCAAAAACGCTCAGCCCCCAATATCGAATATATCCAAATGGATGCCAGTCAATTAGCGCTCGATCGCCAATTTGATTTAATAGTTAGTGCTGCTACTTTTCACCACCTGCCCAACCTCCCCGCCGCCCTCAATGTCATTAAAAAAATGTTAAATCCGCACGGAAAAATCGTGTTTTTAGATAATATTTCGGAAGTGGAAACACCTGCTACAATAGGCTACATATTAGGTGCTGCGAGAGATTTTAGACCAGACTGTTCCACCTACGGATTTCGCAATGCTTTAAGATTATTAAAGTTTCGATTGTCGCCGGGGTGGTTGAAGCATTTAGCTAGCGATAGGTATTTGTCTGAACGGAGATTTAGAAAAATTTACGGTCGTTGCTTTCCGGGCTGTTATTTTGTAAAATTGGGTTGTTTTATGGGCGTAATTTGGGAACATTTGTAATGCAAAACAACGCGATAAAATCGGTAAGTGCCAAGGGAGAAAAAACTCACCTCCGCCAGTTGGGTATTAATCTCGATCGGTGGTATGCGATCGCCCGCAGCAGCGAGGTGGAAACTGGGCCGCTAGCTGCGAAAATCTGGAATCGGGCGATCGTACTTTTTCGCGACAGTGCAGGCAAAATCAACGCTTTAGAAGATAGATGTCCGCACCGACAAGTTAAACTCAGCCACGGCAAAGTTAAAGGCGATTTAATCGAATGTGCTTACCACGGATGGCGGTTAAATGCAAGGGGAGAATGCGCCGAAGTCGATTATTTAGCAGAAAATCAAAAGCTACCTAACTGCAAAATTCGCTCCTATCCAGTCAAGGAACAAAACGGTTTTATCTGGCTGTTTCCCGGCGACGAAACGCAAGCAGAAAAAACTAATTTACTGGATTTGCCAGAGTGGGAACATCTCAATTATATTGCCACTGTTTCAGTCATCGACTGTCAGGCACACTATTCATTTTTAATTGAAAACTTGATGGATATGTACCACGGGCACTTGCACGATGATTGGCAAGCTTGGGCAAATCCGGTGTTAGATTCTTTAGAAGAAAACGAGCATCAAGTAACTGCTCGCTATCAGGCACAAAGTTATTACAAAATAGATAAAATTTGGTCAATTTCTCAGTTGTTTTTTAAATCTTTGCGCCGACTGCACCCGGAACCGCTGGCTGTGAGTTATGTTTACCCGCACTGGGTTTCAACTTTGGGAAGCGACTTTAAGATTTACTGCTTGGTTTGTCCGGTGAGCGAGACAGCAACTCGCGCTTATTTAATTCACTTTACCTCATTAAATGCGTTTTGGCGGCTGCACAAATTGCCTGTGTGGTTTCGCAGGTTTATCAAAGATAGTTGTTTCGGCGCTGCTCAAAAGTTATTAGATGGTTTGGTGCGGCAGGATGTGTTAATGATTGAGGAAGAACAGCAGGCTTTTTTGCAGAATTCGGAAAGAAAAAGTTATGAATTAAATCGAGCTTTAGCCAGCGTGCAAAAGTTGATAAGAAGTAAGGTCGAAAATGGATAATTCAGGATCAGATTGAAACCTACGGCGGGACGAATGAAACCAGCCTGCACAGGCTAAGTTGAGAGTTAGCTCTTCCAAGCTTGATCATGGTATTCTTGTAACAGAAAAAATTGACTTTCCAGAAGCAATTACCAACCACACCTAACACAGGAACCAAGCATGAACCGTGTCAGCATCAAGGGTGAGGAACACCCCATTAGGAAAATCTTTAGCGATGACTTTATGTTTACCATTCCCCTCTACCAGCGTCCCTATGCTTGGACAAATGAGCAAGCTGGGGAACTGCTGGAAGACCTGCTAACATCATTGGGAGATGGTAACGACACGATTGATCAACTCAACCCGTACTTTCTAGGCAGCATTGTTTTGATCAAATCTGGGCCGCCAGAGGCTGAAATTGTAGATGGTCAGCAACGTCTAACAACTCTGACCATACTACTAGCTGCTCTCCGAGCATCATTGCCAACACAACACGCCAATGACTTGACCACTTATCTATACCAAAGAGGCAGCTTAATCGCGGGTATAGATAATCGTTACCGTCTGACTTTGCGCGAGCGAGATGCAGAATTTTTCAAGGAATATATTCAAAATGAAGGTGGTATTAACAAGCTCCAAAAATTGAACAATGCTGAGCTGATGGATACTCAGAAGCTTATTAAAGAAAATGCACATTTATTCTTGCAACGTTTGCAGACTATCGCTGAATCCCACCGTATACGTCTTGCCCAGTTCATCATTACCCAGTGCTTCTTGGTAGTGGTTTCTACGCCTGACTTTGACTCTGCTTATCGGATATTTTCTGTGTTGAACAACAGGGGATTGGATCTCTCCATAACTGATATCTTGAAAGCGGACATTATTGGAAAAATACCCGAAAGCCAACAAGAAAAATATACTAAAAAGTGGGAAGATACCGAGGAGGAGCTGGGACGCGAGTTATTCAAAGACTTGTTTTCTCATATTCGGATGATTAAGGAAAAGAAAAAACTTAGCAAGAGTATCCTTAAAGAGTTTCAGGAAAACATCAATCCTGCGGCAGGGTCTCAGCAATTCATTGATGAAATTTTAGCTCCTTATGCTAAGGCTTTTTCGGAAATTCACAACTCAACCTATGAAAGCGAGCGGCGTGCCGAGGAAATTAATCAACTATTTAAATGGTTAAACAAAATTGAGAATGTTGACTGGATACCGCCTGCCATTTTCTACCTATCGCGTAACCGTAATAACCCCGATAATTTGGTGCGTTTTTTTACAGATTTAGACCGCCTTGCGGCAGGTTTAATGATTGTCCGCGCCAATATTAATAAACGGATTGAACGTTACAGCAGATTGCTTACTGCTATTGAACAAGAGGAAGATTTATTCAATTCCAATTCACCGCTCCAGTTTACTCCTGAAGAGTCAAACAATATCCTTAGAGTCCTCGATAGTGACCTTTACCTAATCCAAAAAATTCGTCTTTATGTTTTGTTGCGCTTAGATGCTGCTCTGTCAGAAGGTGAAGCATCTTACAACTTCTCCAAAATTACTGTCGAGCACGTACTTCCCCAAAATCCAGGGGCTAATAGTGAGTGGATGAAGTGGTTTCCTAGTCAGGAAGAGCGCGATCAATATGTACATCGTCTTGGCAACTTAGTTTTACTATCTGGTGCGAAAAACACTCAGGCAAAAAATTATGATTTTGATGTGAAAAAGCAGAAGTATTTCACTACTAAAACGGGCGTTTCACCCTTTGTGCTTACTACCCAAGTGCTGCGGGAACAGGAATGGACGCCAGAAGTAATCGCTCGACGACAGAAAGAGCTGATTAATGTTCTCAAGAATCTTTGGCGCTTATAGGATAATTGAATTTGATATCAAATTCCTATTATCTGTCCATCCGCACAAAACCATCTGCGTCCATCTGCGGTCAAAAAAATCTAAATTCCGCCAGCACAAACTTTACTTTTTAGCCCGCTGCTGCTGGTAAACGCTGACAACTTTATCGGCATAAGTAGCAGTTGCGCCACTTTTGCAAGCTGCGGATTCGCCAGTCATCCACCAGCAAGCGGCGCGGCGTACAGCGGCTGTTTCATTGTTGCTGCTAGCTTTGTATTCGTCGCGCAGCAAATCGCCCACGATACAGGTAACAATTGATTTGGCTTTTGTCGCGTCAGCCTCAAATTGTTGCGGTGTTAAATCTTGTTTGGTACAGAATTTGGCCCAGCGGGAAATATTGTTCGGTAAAACTTGCCACTGACTGTACATTCCGTCATTTGCGGCTTGTGGGGGGGCGGCTTGTCGCAGCGCTTCTACGAGGGCGGAAACTTGCGCGTCGGTGACTGATTGCGCTGCTGCTGGAAGTGCTTGCAATCCGAGGCTAATTATCAGGCTGCCGAATAGTAGATTGGTTTTTGCGATCGATCTTAAATTCATTCACAATCCCCTGTTTGATTTAAACTTTGTTTCCTCAAACAAGGTTTACTATTTTGTCTATCGAATACCTCTGTCTTAAGTATGATTTATTTGCCCACTTAATGCACTGTCGATGCCCTTACGATAGAAATTGTTAATCAAGTACGATAAAATCATGGAACTACAACCCAGGGAAATTAGACGTTACATCCGACCTGATGGCAGAATTCCTTTCTTAGAGTGGTACTACGCCCTACGAGATGGCAAAGCCCAAGTTAAGGTTGATGCAAGGCTTGAGCGAGTTAGTCTCGGCAATCTGGGGGATTATAAGTCAGTCGGAGATGGTGTCTGCGAACTCAGGATTAACTACGGCCCTGGCTACCGGATTTATTTTAGACAAATAGGAGCGACACTTGTGCTTCTGCTCTGTAGTGGGGATAAAAGTACCCAAGAACAAGATATTCTCAAAGCGAAGGAGTATTCGGCAGACTATGAAAGAAATGAAAATGCCTACCAGCGATAGCTACCGCGAGTCCCTAATTGAATCTCTCAAAGATGCCGAACACGCTGCTGGTTTTATCGGGGCTATCTTGGAAGAAAAAGACCCTGAACCCGCACTTTTGAGAAATGCCATCAGAAAGGTGATTGAGGCTCGAGTCAGGATGAATGCTCTTTCGGAGTCAGCAAAAGAACATCACGAAAAACTCGATAAGATGCTGACTGAAAGTGGCGGTTCGGAAATTTACAGTTTGGTAGAATTGCTCGAAGCGTTAGGATTTAAACTAGAAATTACTGTCGCAGATATTGAGTTGCCCGCTGACTCGGAATCAACGCAGATTGAGGAATCAGAATTATCGCCCGAACCAGCTAATTTCTAGCTGATTGTAGCCTTATTTCGATCGCAGTAAAGGTTAATCTAGATTATCGGTTGTGTGGGGGCGGGTTTATATAAATTGTTTGCGGGCATCAAATATTATTTGTAAAACCCGCCCCTACAAGCCATCGTAGGGGCGGGTTTCACCAACCATTTATGTTAGAAACCTACTCTCTCAAAAACCCGCCCCTCAAAAACCCGCCCCGCCCAACGACAAATCCGCAATTAGTAATATCATCGCAGTTCGATCGCCCTCACCCTTCCCTCACAAAATCAAACAAGCGGTGAGCCATTTCTAGCTTGCTGCAACGTGCGATTTCTACTTGCTTGCCGGCGGCATTAATTAATATTGCTTGATTGGTATTGCTGCCGAAACCGGCACCTATTCGATCGATCGGGTTTGCGGCAATTACATCCAGTTTCTTCGCCCGCAATTTCTCCAAAGCCGGCTTGACAATATCCCCAGTTTGTGCTGCAAACCCGATTAATTTTTGATGCGGCTGTTTCAATTTTCCCAACTCTGCCACAATATCCGCTACCGGTGCCAACGGTAAACAATTCGGGAGCGATCGCTTCGGCAATTTCTCACTACTGTACTCAGCCGGTCTCACATCCGCTACCGCCGCAGCCATCACCGTCAAATCCGCATCGTGGAAGCATTGCAGCATCGCCTGCCGCATTTCTTCTGCACTCGTAACTGCGATCGCCCGCACACCTGACAGCGGCAATTCGCCAGTTATACTGTGTACCAGCGTCACTGTAGCGCCGCGGTGCTGTGCAGCTTGCGCCAAAGCTATGCCCATTTTGCCGCTGGAAGGATTGCCGATAAACCGCACCGGATCGAGGTGTTCCCGCGTTCCTCCCGCACTGATCAACACCCGAAGCCCCGCTAAATCTCGATCGCCCTTCGCATACAACAGCGATTCAATATGAGGCAAAATCTCATAAGGTTCTGCCATCCGGCCGACACCCGCGCGATCGCACGCCAGCATTCCCGCCCCCGGATTCGCAGCATGATAGCGCCGATAAGTCAACACTTCCCGCCAATTCCGCTGCACCGCCGGCTGTTCCCACATATCCGTATTCATCGCCGGTGCCAGCAAAATTGGGCAATTAGAAGCTAAGACAGTATTAGTCAGCAAATTATCAGCAAAACCCCCCGCCAACTTAGCCAAAGTATTAGCTGTCAGGGGAGCAATTACAAAAACTTCCGCCCATTCTCCCAGTTGAATGTGCAAAGGGCGGCCGTGATTTGCTTGCCAAAAATCTTTGTCAGTAAAAGCAGGATGGCGGCACAGAGTAGCAAAAGTCAAAGGCGTTACAAACTCCCCTGCCGCATCAGTAAGAATAGCTTTAACTTCAGCTCCAGCTTTTGCTAAAGTTGAAACTACTTCGCAAACTTTATAAGTCGCAATCCCGCCACTAACGCCGATTAAAATTCGTCTGCCTTTCATGTCATACCATTTTAGATTTTAGATTTTAGATTTTAGATTTTAAATTGGGAATGACTGATGAATACCAGGGTTGAGAGCTGGCCTACATTCACATTCTTTTTTGAAACTGGTGTCATTTTTTCATAAAAAAGAATCAAGAAAGAAATTAAGATAAAAACAGACTCAAATCCCTAATTCATCTGTTTAATCCGCAACAAAATATGCTGCTAACTTCTTCCTCAATTCCGTCGAATTTTTTGACCTAGATTTTTAAGTCTATGCTTCGTCGTAGGCTTCCATATCCAGAAGGTGGAGATAAGGTTCAACTAGCTCCGGCCGCTGAAAAGCAAGCGATCGCAACAAATGCCAATCATTCAATCCCTCAAAAGGATCTGTATAATCGTCAACTTCCAAACGGACAGCCAATTCTGCCACGTCCTGAGAAGTAAGTACAGCTATATCGCGCGATGCTTTGGTTAAAGTTTTCATTTTTTTCCCCTGCCCGAGACTTCCGCCATACTATATACTAAACCTTTAATCAGATTTCGACACAGTTTCTACAACAAAACTTCGCATTACCTCTATAACTTCCGGCAGAATCTCGTGTCCCATGTTAAATTCTCGATACTGCACCGCAGCTCCCCAAGCCGTCAAACTCTCGCGCGATCGCACAGCAGCACTAACAGGCACAATAGTATCTTGAGTACCGTGTACGATTAAAACAGGTGGCAAAACACTCCCCGCAACTGGTGAAATCTGGTGTAAATAACCGCTCAGACAAATTAAACCAGCTAGGGGCAAAGTCAATCCCACATCTAGAGTCATCGCTCCGCCTTGAGAAAAGCCACCTAAAATCGTGCGAGACAAAGGCACGCCCGTGGTGCTTTCCAAAGACAGCAAAAATTCCCTCAGCAATTGGCGGCTTTCTACCAATCCCTGAGCGTCTTTGGTTTGAAGGTTATACCACGCTTTGCCACTCGTTACCTGGGGATGGGGAAAGGGGGCATCGGGAAACACAAACTGATAATCCGGCAAATTGAAAAAGGGTGCTAAGGAAGTCAAATCCCGAGCATTAGCACCCCATCCATGTAAAGCGACCATCAAAGCGACAGGTTTGCGATCCGTTGTGGGCCGAATGCTAATAGATTGTAAAGACATCGTAGTTAATAATTGGTAATCTGGCCTGGCTACAATTATAAATTGTTACGACGGGTAAAACCCCAGATATTTGTTTTCGGCAATATTCCACTGGGAATTAGCACAGGTTTGCTAATAACTATAATAGTTGACTGTTGACTGTTGACTGTTGACTGTTGACTGTTGACTGTTGACTGTTAACCGTTGAAAGTAGAGTGCGACATCGCACCTTTCCCAAGTAGAGTGCGGATAGTTCACCTTTTCTAAACAGGAATTAGGGAGCATCTCATATTTGTAAAAACACTTCTTCTGGCTCCTTCCTTCTGCCTCTTTCCTCCTGCCTCCTGCCTCCTGTCTCCTTCTTTCTTCCTCTTTCCTCCTGCCTCCTGCCTTCTGCCCCCTGCCCCCTCCTGCCTCCTGCCTCCTGCCTCCTGTCTCCAATTTATAGCTGGGCTGCTTTCATTGAGATGCTCCCAGCAAGACTCCGCTAGAAGCGAGATTTGTTCCGCTAATTCCAATTGACCGAAAGCATCCAGGAGACAAGCCCCCGGATTCATCCGTCCAGAAAAAAAAACCTGTATCCGATAAAGGCGCCCCCGAATTTATCTCGCGCAAGTCAATCTAAAATCTAAAATCTAAAATCTAAAATCGATTGACACCTACCGCAGGTGAAACCTTAGAAACATATTGCTTAGACTGTTGCCGCACCGGCACCTCAATCCAGAATTCAGTTCCCTCTCCCGGAGCCGATATGCACCTGAGCGAACCTTGATGTTTGTCCACTATTTGATAGCAGATAGACAATCCCAAGCCAGTACCTTTGCCTACAGGCTTGGTAGTAAAAAACGGATCGAACAAACGTTTTTTGACATTCTCCGCCATGCCCGTTCCATTGTCAGCGATTCGCACGCATACACAATTAGAACTTAAAAGTTCAGTGCGAATCCGAATAGTAGGTAAAAAGGCAGAATTAGATGCCTTTTTTTCGAGCCTTTTTTGATTTTCTTCATCAGATAAAACATCAATAGCATTGCTTAAAACATTCATAAATACCTGATTCAATTGTCCCGCCCAGCACTCCACTAAGGGCAAATTCCCGTAGTCTTTGATGAGTTTAATGCCAGAAAAATCACCTTTTGGTTTCAGCCGACTATCCAAAATCATCAAGGTGCTGTCAATGCCTTGGTGAATGTCAACCAACTTCATTTCAGCTTCATCCAAGCGCGAAAAATTCCGCAGAGAAAGCACGATCTGGCTGATCCGTTGAGCACCCATATTCATAGATTGTAGGATTTTAGGCAAGTCTTCACTGATAAACTCCAAATCGATCTCTTTTAGTTTCGCTTGCACTTCGGGCGTTGGGTTCGGATATTGCTGCTGGTATATTTCCACAAGTTCGAGCAATTCTCTAGTATATGCGCCTGTATGGATCAGGTTGCCAGAGATGAAGTTGACAGGATTGTTAATTTCGTGAGCAACTCCAGCCACCAACTGCCCCAGGCTGGACATTTTTTCAGTTTGGATTAGTTTAAATTGAGCTTCCTGCAAATTTTTTAGTGCCGTTTCTAGTTCAGCGGTGCGCTGTTTTAGTTGAATTGTACGATCGTACACTTGCTGTTCTACTTTTGCAGTACGTTCTAGAGACATCAACAGGTAAATCGTCAAGCTGCCAGTCATCAATAGCCCGATCGCGCCAATTGCCAGCGAACCCTGATGCGTCCTCATACTTTTGTACCCCTTTCCCGGCAAAACTAACAGTTTCCACTGGCGGTCTGCTACGTTAAATAGGCGAGTGCAAGCACTCGGATATTGACAGATTTTTCCCCGGATATTAGTTAACTCTGGCTTTTCGTGTTTTGGGTTATCTATCAACTGCTTAGCTTGTGAGTCGTAGCGCACCAGAAAGCGTTCTTTCCCTGTAGCGGAGTTGTCGTACAGGTAAAAATTAATGCTGTCTAAATTGAGCGATTCTAAAGAGGAATCGACCATACTGGTGATCTGAAACAGACCCGCAATAACTCCCATTAGGTTTTGGCGGCCCTTGACCGAGTTATCAGCAGAAGTTGTGCGGCGGGGTACTGGCAGAAATACTTGCAATCCTGGTTGATTGTTGCTGACTAATTTAATCCGCGCGGAAGCCGCTATTTTCCCGGTATTCACCGATTTCTCTAAAGCTGCTTTGCGATCGGGGCTGGAGGCAACATCAAAACCGATCACTTTGTTATCTTCTTCTAATGCTTCTCTGTAAATAATGGGAAAGTATTCCGATCGCACTTTTGCTTTGACCTGCTTTTTGTCAGGAGTTCGTTCGTAAATTTGAAAAGCCGGAAAACCTTCGGCTCGAATTGTCCGTTCGTAAGCTGCTTTTTGGGCAGCAGGCACGCGCCGAATCCAGTTAACAGAATGTATAGCAGTATTTCGGGTAAGTGCAGGTTGAGCGAATTGCTTAAAATCTTGTCGGCTAACTTCACTAGATGCCCTGTAGAATGCTTCCAGTGAGTACAGAACTTCTAAATTTTTGTTGATGCTTTGCTGCAAAGTCACATTCAGGCGATCGGCTTGCTGATGAAATTCAGCTTGCATTCGTTGGTTTTCCGAATGCCACACAACGGCTGCGGCTGCCAATGACAAACTCGTACCTGTGCAAAGAGTCAAGGCTGCTGGAATGTAGCGACGCTGCGACAGTAAACTTTCCGTCAGCGAATTAAACCAATTGCTCGCAAAATTCATATTTCCACACATTCTGCCACCGGAGTGCAATTTTTTAAAGACTTGTAAAAGTCTTTGATAGCACGATCGACAGCGCAGAAACCAGATTGTCTAAAAACTTACGATCGCAGAAATAGAACTTACCTTGAGAAACCCAATTTCTACGAAAATATTGGTGTGCTAAGGAGAATTTGGGAAAAAACCGGGTTTTTACGAAGAGTGCATCCACGACTGAGGAATTGAAACCAATTGTAACTAAGTGTAACGAAGAAACCAATTGTAACTAAGTGTAACGAAGCCAGTTCCCATCTGGGCCTTCCCAACTTCCTGCCCCGGAAGAACCGGGGAACAAGAAAAAGCCTTGATCTGGTAAGCTGTTGTGCATTTAAATTGTATATTTCGAGTCCCGATCAAAAATCGTCAAATCCTCTCCCCCTCTCCTCTTCTCCCCCTCTCCCTCTCTAATACCATAGGCAATCTAGATGCAACACAGCTTAGGGCGGGTACTCAATACCCGCCCTACAAAGCCAACTTAAAGGTGGAACAGCTTACAAAACAGTCCCTATTTCCTTCAAATAAACCCGTGTAAACGGTTCATCATCCCCCAGAGTATACTGTTCGATCAACCCTTGGCGGCGAAGAGAAATACTATTTCCTTGCCTCATCACAACAGTATCGTCATCAGTGCTTTCTCTGACCAACATCATCTCAGTTTCCCCCGGATTGTCCAGCACCACCATATTGCTCCCCCCATAAAACATTCCCTCAGCTTCCAAAATATTTCCGGGATATTCAGCAATTAACAAATCGAGCTTGGGATTCCGCAGCAAACTTTGCACGTTAAGATTGTAACTATTATTCAAAACTTTCTCAGAACGGTTAACAAAAAGTCCCCCGCGACAAACAGCACCGATCGTCCAATCGGGATGCTGCAAGAGAATGTGGTCGATTGTTTCTTGCAGATCGTGCACCGAAATTCTGTTGAAAGTAATAATCGGAATTCTGGCGGATTTGCCCGAGTCAAAGAAAGTTTCGATAATATGGGAAGGCACATCAACACCTTCGCCGACAGCCGGGTTGAGGTGCATAAAAATTCCCGGCGCGGCATTGATTTCGAGAATCCCAAAATTGCCTGTTTTCCAAGATTTGGCGAGAGTTTCTGTTACCACATCAACCCCCAAACAAGCTAACCGAAAATGTAGGGCGATATCTTGAGCCAAAACAATGTTATCCGGGTGAATATTGCGGGTAGCGTCGATGCTGACGCCGCCTGCGGAAAGATTAGCGACTTTGCGGAGATACACAATGCGATCGCGCTCCAGGACACTATCCAATGACAGCCCTTGTTCTGCCAGATACATTTCCATCGCTTCGTCGGACTGAATTTTGCTCAGGGCCGAAGTTGGCGTATCCAAACGTTGGGATTTGCGGTTTTCACGGCGGATTAATTCCCGAATTGTTGAGTCGCCATCACCTGTTACCCAAGCGGGTCGGCGTTCAGTGGCCGAAACAAATTTGCCGTCAACGCACAACATCCTAAAATCCGATCCTTTGATGCTGTTTTCCACAATTATTCGCACCGGTTCTGTTTCGGGAATTGCCTTAACAGCTCTTTTAAAAGCGGCTTGCAATTCCTCACCATCTCGGACATCTGCTGTTACGCCAATTCCTTTATGACCGACTACTGGTTTGATAGCAACTGGGTAGCCAATGTCTTTAGCAACTGCCAGAGCTCCGCTTTCTGTGGAGACTATATCGCCTTTGGGAACAGGAAATCCTAATGTAGCGAGAAAAGCTTTACAATCGTCTTTGCGCGTGGTAAAATCTGAGTCTAAGTGGCTGTCAGAATCAAAGGTAGTTGCAGAGCCGCGAACCAGTTTTTTGCCGTACCCATATTGCATTAGTCCTTCATCCCACAAATAAAATGCGGGAATGCCTTTTTGGGATGCCGATCGCATTAACGAATAAACTGTCGGGCCTCCGTAAACTGACTGCCGGAACATATTTTGCAGCGCCCCCATTTGTGATTCCAAGGGAAAGTCTTGATTTTGATTGATGGCTTCAAACCAATCCCAAACTGCGTACACTACTGCTCTGGCCGTGCGGGCGTGAAGTGCTTCTATGCTGATTCTGTTAAACTGAGAAAACGGCTTGATGTTCCAGTGTTGGAAGTGCAAACCCATGTCGAGTTTTCCTACTTCTGAGGCGGTACGGCCGAACAGTTGGGCATGGTTCGAGAAAGTTTCGTGCAGCAGTTGCGGGTAGCGCTCGCCAATAATTTCCTGGTAATGTGCGATCGGCAAAGGTTCGCTCGCCCCCGTCACCGCTAAATCAAAAACTAAAGCGGCGGTGTCTAAATAAGGGTTGGGCCCGATATAGTGTTTGAAGTTGAAAACATCAAAAATATCGGTTTTTCGAGCATTGACGCGGGCTGTTTCGGTGCTTTTTTCTTGCAGCATTTTCTAACCTCCTTTGAGCTAATTTTTTACGGTAACTTTATAGTCGGTGCATGGGATACTACCTGCGGGCATAGATATTCCAACAGTGAGACAAATACTCCGACCACTTCTGCCTTGAGTATTGCCCGAAAGGGGGAGTGGGAGAGTAGGGGAGATGGGGAGAGGGGGTGAGGGTGAGAGTGGGAAAATATTCCTTCTTCCTTCAACATCTGACTAAGTATTGATGACTAAGCATTGATGACTAAGCATTGGTAACTAAGCATTGATGACTAAGCACTTATGACTAATGACTACTTCTTTCCCCCCTCCCAAAAAAAAGCTATAACTTTTGAGAGGTACACTCTGTACTTATAATTGTTTATGACAGTGAAAGAAAATTTAAGAGGCAGCAAATTATGAAAATCGCACAAACTGCTCTCAGGGACAAAGTTCACCACTTAGCTGAGGAAGCATTTCACCGGAAGCTAATTTCTGGCTACGGCGATGGTCAAAACAGCAACGAATATCAAATTGTCTGGAACGGCAAACCCAGGCACCTCCCTTTAGAACGGGCGAGTACCATATTGAGCAATTTGATCGAGCGATCGCACTAACGGGCGATCGGACTAATTGAGGACTTACGCTCATCAATCCGATTTCTACGAGCAATCAGAGGAGGATTAGCGAAGAAGCGGATCAGAAACCGGATTGATCACCGCGCGCGCGTCAGTCCTGTAATTTAAGCTCATTGGTTGACCCCCCCTATCTCCTGTTAGGGGGGGTAAGTTTGTTTTGTCGATCATCGAGGATGAGTAAACTCCCATATCACCCTTGCTGTGTGCGTCCTAGAGTGGTAGAAGCCTGAATTTTTTTTGGTATCTATATATACCTTTTGGCAGTTTTCGGAAAAAGGAATTTTGTGTTTTAGTGAAATTTAATAAATTAAAAGTGGAGATAATATGGCGAGCAACGAAATTCAGGGGAAGTTGCTAATTATTGGTGGCGCGGAAGACAAAGAGGGGGACTGCAAAATTCTGCGGGAATTCTTGCGCTGCGCCGGAGGCACTAAAGCCCGCATTGTAGTGATGACGGCTGCAACAAGCCTGCCGGGAGAAGTAGGAGATAATTATATCCGAGTGTTTGAGCGACTTGGCGCTGAAGATGTGCGAGTTGTTGACACCCAGAGACCCGAAGATGCCAGCAATCCAGATTATTTAGAAGCGATCGAACAAGCCACTGGCATATTCTTTACCGGCGGAGATCAAGCGCGGATTATTAGCTGCTTGAAAGACACAAAACTCGACGCAGCTATGCACAAACGCTACTCTGAAGGGATGATCATTGGGGGCACCAGTGCCGGCGCGGCAATGATGCCAGACATGATGATTATTGAAGGAGACTCCGAGACAAATCCCCGCGTTGATGTGGTAGCAATGGGCCCAGGAATGGGTTTCCTTCCGGGAGTTGTCATCGACCAGCATTTCGCCCAGCGAGGTCGTCTGGGACGCTTAGTTTCGGCACTCTTGCTGCAACCTGCCGTGTTGGGATTTGGTATTGACGAAAATACAGCTATTTTAGTCCACGGTGACGAGTTGGAAGTCATTGGCGAAAGCGCTGTAACTGTCATCGACGAGTCGGAAAAACTCCACGACAATGTAGATGGACTGTTGAAGGATGAGGCTTTAGCGATTTGCGGCGCCAAGTTGCACATCCTCCCCCACGGATACCGGTTTAACTTAAAAACTCGCCAGCCGGTGCTCCATAACGTAGCAACTACAGCAGAGAGAGAAAGGGCGATCGCCTAATTTACTTGCTACTGGCAAACATCTCAAAATTATGTAAGGTGAGCACTGCACACCTTAGCCATTCTACCAAGTAAGATGGTTAACAACCCAGTTTCTGTCTCCAAAAGTAATAAAAAGAAGAGGATTTTGCCTCTTCTTTTATTGCTGCGGTTTCGGGTTTTTTAAGCACTTTTCTGTTCGCCAAAAATCGACTGCTGCCCTTCTGCGGTCGATATTAAATTCCACCCTTGAGTTCTCAGTTTCTGATATGTTGCCCATCCCTTAGAACCGCCCGGTTCCCGGTAGTCGGATACAGCGAACTGCGGAAAAGCTGTATAAGGCCGCCACGCCTGACGGGCATCGGTACGCAAGTGCAATATCTTTTCTCCATTGCCTCCGAGTCGGGGCAACCAACACATTTGTTTTAGCATTTTTAACACTCCAGAGTTTTACAGTAACGGTAATTCGCCAACATCCCACATTAAACTTTTAGAGCTTTAGAGCCACTGCTCGGAATATCTAACGGGTAACAGGGACGAATGAGATTTTCACCAATTACCAATTACTGAGGTAGCAGCAGTCGTTAAAGCTGATGAAAGGTTCTACAAAGTTTGCCAGTCACAAACTATAAAACAAGTGCTGCCAAGACATAAGCAAAAATAATCATTGCTATTCTCGGCTCAAACTTGCCTTAAAGTCGCGGGAAAACCCAGTTGAATAAAGGATTCATGGTTCTGGTTTCCCTTGCCCTATAATTACAAGCCCATCCTCGCTCTTTCCGCATAAAATTACATCTTTCTACGGTATTATTCCTATCGGCTAAAAAATGTTTCTTTAGTTACCAATGTTAAATGTTCACCACGATTTATCTACTTATCAAAAGTTAAATTACTTTTCATAAACAGCGCTTAATAATTTTTAGTTACTTTAACTACATTTTTGATTTAAATCTGGCCTCCGCGTGCTGGTGCGTAGTGTCTACTACTAAATCCTCCGGCTGCCCACTGTACAGGTTACAACATAAGAGTTACAGGGTTAACTCTTAACAACGATGGCGACCAATCTGCCAAATTGTAAAAATCAATACTAATCACACTTATAAGTTCTGCAAACAAGGTATTCATAGCCGGTGCAATTGAATTCAAACTCTTCGCTTCCAACAACAAAGCAGCTACACTGCTCGGCTCCTTTTCTCAATGGGCAGAAATTCCGTTATAAAAAGATAAAAAGATCACAAAGGTTATTTCCGCACTAAAATTCAGGGCGTTGCTTAATCAGGGTAGGAAAAAAAATAAGTTGAAAATCCCGAAGCTTTGTAGATACTGGTTTCTATGACTTGGATATTTAGCCTTTCATACCATAAATCAGCAACGCCCGGTTTTGTTAGTCACAGCAGTAGGAATACCGATGCTGTGGATGGGCGAAGAGTTTGGACAATCTACTCAGCAAACTCCGAACCAGCCGAATAAACTGCAATGGTCTTTGTTGAAAAATCAGCCCAATCATGAGTTGTTGGAATACTACAAACACGTGATTCGGCTGCGGCAACATTTGCCGGCACTTTATACCGAAAATATTGAATTCATCCACGAAAATCCCGAAGCCAAAGTGCTGGCTTATTACCGCTGGAGCGATGAGGGAATGCGAGCAGTAGTTGTCGCTAATTTTTCGGATAATTATCTATCTGGTAACAGCATTCCTAAGTTTCCGGCTGGGAACTTGGCACGAGTGGATGTACAACAAAATCGTAGAAGTTGGGGAAGAAGGGTTTAAGTTTGATTTGCCGGAATGGTCAGCGCAAGTATTTGTTTGAGAGCGGGAGAATTATGTCTCCAGGCAGATGATCGGCACAGTTGTACAACAGTAAATTGTATTTAGGATGGGCGCACCCAACTCAACAAACCGGGTTTTTATACCGGGGTGGATGGCTGTAACGATACTTTTTTGTAAAAAAACTCGGTTTCTCCATCCAAGAGTGCGATCGTAATTCCTGGTATTGAGAATAACAATTACAGGGCGACTTGCCAACCGTGAATTAACAGGTCAATTAACACGTCAATTAACACAAACTTTGTCGGAGGACAAACTCTATGGGCTGGCTAAAAAGATTGTTTGGTTTAGAAAAACTTGAAAATCAAGAAACTGTTGACGCTCCTGCTTACCAAGCACCTGTAGCTCAATCTCAAGCTCAAGCTCAACCTGCTGCGAGCGCTCAGACAATCCCGCCGGAACGCATGGGCTTGAATGGAGAATACGATCAAAGCGGTTTAGCTAAACGGGTGGCTCAAGCTTTCGATGCAAATCCAGATGTTGCGGATATTGAGACTGTTTATGTGGCTCAACTTGGCACTACGGTGGTTCTCAAAGGTACAGTTCCCAGTCAGGAAATTGTCAACAAGTTGGTGACAATTGCTAAAGGTGTTAAGGGTGCAACTGGGGTGGAAACTAATCAAGTTACTGTCGGCTAACGCGCCGTTATTTATAACAGTTAGCAGTTAACTGTTAACTGTTAACTGCTAACTGTCTTTTTTATCTATCATGCTTTCAATAAAAAATATGACAGGGGAAACCTTAGAACCTACTCGGGGGAAATTAGAACGGACTCTTTCGCAGGGAATTCAAGCTTTGTACCGCTCTCAACTCGGACACCCAACGAGTCAGGCGCTCTGCAATCTTTTGGATAACAAATTGATAATAGTTGTCGAAAATGGGCTTACTCAACCCGAAAAACTGCTGGCTCAGAACGGTCAGGAAGATTTGGCGTTGCAGGTGCGGACACAATTAGAATCAGTTCTGGAATTGCCACTGAAAGAATTAATCCAAAAGGTTTTGGGCGTGGGAGTTACTGATTTGCTCCGCGATGCGACCTTGGAGACAGGCCGCACTGGAACGATCGCAATTTTGGACTCTGCACCTCAAGTTCGTGATTCTAATTATAAATCTAAAACTCAACCAAAACCATTTGAGAGTTGAGGTGCTGGCGGATAACTGTTTCTAAATCTTTGATGTTAAAAGGTTTGGAAAGGTATTCCACGCAGCCTGCTTCGAGAATGCGAGCGCGGTCTTCTGGTTTTGCTAGTGCTGTGATAGCAACAATCGGAATATGTCTGATAGCGGGGTTTTGTTGGACGCGCTTTACTACTTCCATACCGTCTATATCGGGCAGGCAAATGTCGAGTACGATTAGGTCGGGCTGTCGATCGACTGCTGCGGAAAGAGCTGCGTACCCGTCAACTGCTCCCACGCACTCGCAGCCGAATAAATCGAGTATTTGTGTCAGCAGCTCTAAGTTGTCTGGATTGTCGTCTACAGCCAACACTAAAGGACGCTTGTCAACCGGGGGTTGACCGCTAATAAAAGACGAGGATTCCAATTTATTGTTCCAATTAGGGTAGTTCATAAATGCCGATCGAAACGATCAAAAAAATTGTCCCCGAGGCATTCTTCAAGTGGCGCTGCGGCACTTGACACAGATTGGCTCGTATTTGTAGCTCTCCCATGACCAGTTTTTGGTCTAAGCCGATACAATATCGCTACAAGCTGCGGGCAAAAACGACCGCAGTTGATTCATTCCATAGCATCTGCTTAATTCTACCTCTCCCAGCGCCAATTACCAACTGAGGCCCTCTTGGTGCGTCAGCCTTGGTAAAAATACGCAATAAATACGAAAAATCTTACCAATAAAGCATCCTCGCTTAATAGCATTCAATAGTGGCGACAGCTTTTTAGGATATTAACCACATTAGACATGGGTTCCCTTACAAGGATCTACCTAAAGGAAGATTATAACCGATACTTAATTTTAATAACTTCCACCTGCTGAGAGATACTTGATTACTCTACTTTAGACTTCAATGTTTTTAAGTAGTAATGATCACAATTTAAGCCAGTAAAAAGATTCTGTTTTTACATGAGCTTTACCGGATATTAACCTAGGAGGTTTTAATGACAATTCCAATCAGAGACGACCTGACTTACATTTTGCTCAAAAAGATTGGCAGCGGCAACGGCAGGGGAGAGTCGGAAATTAGGAACGCAGCGGAAGAATATGTCGGTCACAAGGTGGCGGAAGCAGAATTGCTCGGTCATTTGGACTACCTCAACCAAAGGGACTTTATCAAAGCTCAGTTTAGTGGAGATCCTTACGGAGGAGCTGAGTTATTGCCGCCTTTAGTCGCATTTCAAGAAGCTGATTTAACCGAAAAAGGCCGCAAACTGTTAGACAAAATGGAGACGAATCCTCCGAGGTCGCTCCACCACGAAGGATCGGCAGTTCCTATCGCTTCAAAGGATATGCCGTTTTTGGAAAAAGTGATGGTAAACGGTCACTTGGAGGATATTTTTGATGCCCGCGACATTACCGAAATAGTGTACCGGGTCATGCGCGATGTGATGACAAAAGAAGCCATCGAGCACGTGGAATCTGAATTGCACAAAGAAGTTTTGCCTACGGATGACAAAACCCTGCAACAAGAAATAGCAGACCTCTGGAAAGATACCAATCCGCTGGTGGGATTGCTCAGCCGGGTGCGTCAACCTTTGACCGGCGAGCCTGCACCTTGGGGGATCGATGGCAATTTGTTTGCACGGAGGGTGGAACTAGAAGGCGCACTTCCTTCAGGAGTAAAACCGGAAACTGCGATCGCCGCTGTATTTTCGGCAACGAAGGATGAGCTGTCCGAGGAGCGAATTCAGGAAATAGCTGGCTTTTTGCCGGACAGAATTCGGGAAATTTGGGAGTCGGCTTAACGAGACCTTTTAAAGTATAAATACTTACCAGCCGGGTTGAGCAACCAGTATTCTCCCTCCAGAGGGCAGAATACTGGTTGCTCAACCCGGTTTCTCTAATACCTTTTGTCTGGTAGCTCTGCAATTGCTTTGTAGTGAGGACTAAAGTTTGATCGAACTCGCTCGGACTTTCGTCCTCACTAATTTTCTGATTGCTCTTTCCTTGCCTTGTAAGTGCTGTGAAAAACCCGGTTTATCACTGAAATTTGTCTAAAAAGTGGAAATATCCCCAGAAACAGAGTTTCGCGCTCTTGGGTTGGGTCAAGCCCCTAGACGGAACGAAAGTATTGTAATGTATAATACAGGGCAAGTTAAGACTGTGGCTCGCAAAAATGCTGTCAACAGCCCGGGAGATCAAAAGGCATGACCCGCACCAAAGTTACACAAATGTCACGATCGACTTTAGAACAAGAGATTTTACTCAATCGAATTACCAATCGCATCCGCAACTCTTTAGAACTCCAAGAGATTTTGACGACAACTGCCCGAGAAATCCGCAGCTTTTTAGAGAGCGATCGAGTAAAAGTTTATCGCTTTGAGACCGACGGTAGCGGTGAGGTAATTGCTGAGTCCATCAACGGCGACAATTTACCATCTATGCTGGGTTTGCGCTTTCCAGCAGGCGACATTCCCCAGAGTGCTCGGGAAATGTTTCTCAAAGCGCGGCAGCGAGTGATTGTAGATGTGGAATTGCAGCATCAAACAATTAATCGGTTAGATTGTCCCGAAACCGGTAAAACTTTAGCAGTTGAAGATATTACCTATCGTCCTGTAGACCCTTGTCACGCTGAATATCTGAAGGCTATGGGGGCACGTTCTTCTCTGACGGTGCCGATTTTGCATCAAAATCACCTTTGGGGGCTGTTGGTGTCTCACCATAGCCAACCGAAACGGTTTAGCGATCGAGAATTGAAAATGGTGCAATTGCTTGTGGATCAACTTTCAATTGCGATCGCCCAATCTTTTCTGCTGAGTCAAGCTAGACAGCAAGCGCGTGACGAAGCCGTTATCAACCAAATTACCAGTTTGCTGCATTCTCCTCTGGAACTAAACGAAATTCGGAAAGCAGTTCTCGAACAAACTGTCAAGCATTTGCGTGGTTCGGGAGGGCGACTCTACATTGCAGCCGAGTTTGGCGATCGACCCGCTTTGCTTTATACCTGTGGCCAGCAGCCCGCGGACATCGACCTGGAACTCAGCCCATTTTGGCAGCAGATTATGTGGAGGGCAAACCAAGACGATCCAGCACAAACTGCTAATCATAAAACCCAATTAGGTATTTTTGAAAATCTCTATTCCCAGCATTACAGCTCAATTGACACCAATATTTCCAGTTTTCTCGTACCGCACTTGTACGCAATTTCCGATATTTCTAAAGAACCTCAACTTAAATCTGTATCTGCCAATTTAGTCGCAGCTTCCATTCGATCATTTTTGGCAGTACCGCTGCAATATCGCCAACAGTGCATCGGCTGTCTCACCGTTTTTCGCAGCCCTATACAAACCGAAATTTTGTGGGCGGGCCGTTGCAGTTCGGACACCCGGAACGATCGTCCCCGACAGTCCTTTGCAGCTTGGAAAGAAATCAAAACCGGCGAAGCTCAAAAGTGGAGCAGCGAGGAACAGAAGCTAGCACAATCTTTAGGAACTCACCTGTACATGGCTGTAATGCAGAGGCGTGTAGAGGCGATGATCCGACATCAAGCTTCTCACGACCCCTTAACTGGTTTACCTAATAGATTACTGTTTAATGAAAGGCTGTCTTTAGCTTTAGCTAGCGCTCACCAAAATGGAGAAATGCTGGCGGTAATCTTTCTAGATTTAGATAGATTTAAAAATGTTAACGATACTCTCGGTCATCCTGTGGGCGATTTGTTGCTGCAAAGTGTATCTAGGCGTTTGACTAACTGTTTGCGCGTCGGGGATTCGATGGCTCGTTGGGGCGGAGATGAATTTACTGTGCTGCTGTACAATATCAACACCCCGGAGGAAGCAACTAAAATTTGCAAGCTAATTATCCAGAGTTTAAGCAGTCCTTTTGATTTTGAGGGTCTGGAACTTTATATTAAGGCTAGCTTGGGAATTGCGTTGGCTCCTTATGATGGAGAAGATGCAGAAACTTTGCTGAAAAATGCTGATGCTGCGATGTACAAAGCTAAACAGAAAGGTCGCAATAATTATCAGTTTTACACGCAGGCGATCGGCAGTAAAGTCTCCGAGGATCTTAACTTAGAAAATCATCTTTACAAAGCTCTAAAAAAATCTGAGTTTGTCCTGTACTATCAACCGCAAATAAATTTAAAGACTGGCAAAATAGTGGGCATGGAAGCTCTGATTCGCTGGGAGCATCCCGAACGCGGTTTGATTCCTCCAGATCGATTTATTCCCTTAGCTGAGGAAACAGGATTAATCTGCCAAATTGACGAATGGGTGATGCGGACTGCTTGCTTGCAAAATCGAGCGTGGCAGTTACTGGGATTGCCGCCGATGCGGATAGCGGTGAATTTATCAGCCCGCCAGTTTCTGCAACCTCACACGGTACAAATCATCGCTGAAATTTTATCAGAAACCAAGTTAAATCCCGAGTATTTAGAAATAGAAATTACCGAGAGCATTGCCATGACAGACGTGAGCTTTACGGTGTCGGTATTGCAGCAGTTGCAGGACATGGGAATTCACATTTCTCTGGACGATTTTGGCACTGGTTATTCTTCGCTGTGGTCTCTGAAAAACTTTCCCCTCAATAATTTAAAAATAGACAAATCCTTTGTGGCCGATTTGGTGACGGGCAGCAACGGTGCTACTATTGTGAAACTGGCGATCGCCTTGGGACAGGGCCTGAATTTACAGGTGATTGCTGAGGGAGTGGAAACAGCAGAACAGTTGGCGTTTTTGCACTCGCATCAGTGCGATATGGGTCAGGGTTACTTCTTTAGCAAACCAATACCGGCGGCGGCTATAACCCAATTGTGCCTAGAAAATCAATCTGGGAAATAATATCGATTCTGGTTGCACCGTCCGTGATTGTTGACTGTTGATTGTTGACTCACAGTGAACAGTCAACAGTCAACAGTCAACAGTCAACATCATTCCGGTGTAACCGGAAATGATATTACTGCCAAACAAACACTTTCGCTTCGTATTCCGGCAAGTCAATCATAATATTGTCATCGCCAGATTCAATATCATAATTCCCCGTCCATTCGTGCCAAGTTCCGTTGGCCGGGAAGTGGGGAACGCTGTAACCTGCCAGATAATTTTCCGACATATTCGCCACTACTACAACTCTCGAACCTTCATCGTTCCAGCGAGTGTAAGCAAAAACTTTCGAGTCAGGGTCTTCGTGGAAAAACTCGATGTTTTCTGTGTAAAGTGCTTGGTTATTTTTACGCAGGTGAATCAAGCCTTTGTAGTATTCCCACAAACCTTTATTCAGGTCATTTCCTAGCAGCGTCCAGTCAATTTTAGATTGCTCAATGGTTTTGGCTTTGTATTCGCCAAATTCTTCGCCCATCCAAATTAGGGGCACGCCAACTGCTGTCATTAACAGCACGGTTCCCAACTTTGCCCGCTTGAAGGCGGCTTCATCCAAAATTCCGCGCGAGCCCAATTCGGCAAAAATGCGATCGTGATCGTGATTGCTCAAATAATTGACTACATTCGTCGCACCCAAGTAACCTTGCCGCTTGCAGTCGATTACCTCTTTGAGGCGTTCTAAATCAAAATTGTCCCCGCAGAGTTGTGGAATTATGGAGTGATAGAAACTGTCGTGCCAGCAGCCGTCCATCGGCCCGTCTAGATTAGTGATGCTGGGCTCGTCGGGAATGTATTCGGCAACGGTATAAAAAGGTTTGGGGCCGGCGGCATTTTTGGCTTCTTGAACTACCCAGTGCATGAAATCGTAGTTAGCAATTTGTCGCGCCGCGTCGAAACGAATGCCGTCGAGATGATATTCTTGAATCCAGAAGCGGACTGTATCGCCAGCAAATCTGCGCGCCGGGAAAGTTCCTAGGTTTTCGTCATAGAATTCGTAGTTAAATTCCGGGCCCCAATTGTTATCTGGATCGCGGGGTTCGTGGTGATACCAATAATCGTGATCGATTTGAGTGAGGGGGCTCGACGCTTCCGAGTGGTTGTAAATCCCGTCCATGATGACGCGAATCCCGCGCCCGTGACACTCGTCTATCAGGTTTTTGAGTTCTTCTGTGGTTCCGTAGCTGGACTCGGCAGCGAAGAAGTAGCGGGGGTTGTAGCCCCAACTGTAGTCGCCTGGGTATTCTTTGAGGGGCATGAGTTCGATCGCATTGATGCCGAGTTCGACTAGGTAATCGAGTTTTTCGACGACGTGCTTGTACTGGCCGCGGGCGAAGGGATCATCTTCGCCACCGGAAAAGTCGGCAATGTGCATTTCGTAAATCACTAATTCGCGATCGGCCGGTAGCGGTTTATCGTCGTGTTTCCAAACATAGGTATCGATAATGCGATCGCCATCTTTGATCCGAACAATGCCGTTTTGAGTAGGATCGTCGATATCAGTGGCGTAGGGATCTACCACATCTACCCACTGATCTGCTTCCAGAAACCAGCTTTTCGACTGAACGCGGAATTTGTATTGATAAACGCCATCCTCCAACTCAACTCGCGTGCGGAAATAACCTTCTTCGTCCTTTTCCATCGGAATATCTTCCCAATTAGAAAAAGATCCAATCAAGGCAGCTCCTTTGTTGTAGGGAGCAAATAACTTGAATTCAATTGGGGCGGCCATAATACCTCTTTCTAAAATATTTCAGTAGCAGTTGATACTTTTAATTTCGCAAATTTAAGCGAACTCAGCATCACTCTACGGATATAATTTCTTTAAGGCTTAACTCTTCCTAAAAGTATCGTAATCTGGCCTCTGTCTCTGCCTTTTATGAAGTGAAATCGCGCAATATCGGCAGTGCGATCGAAATTTATCTAACTGGGGATCGCTCAACAATAAGTATTAGTAACAGGAGAGTTTTTTAACATCTATCTTAAGGTAGATTTACTGGTTAAATGATTTAAAAAAATATCTGTACTGGGATAGATCCGGCTTTTAATTTTAACTTTTTTTAACAATAAACAATTCGTGGGCTGGTGCACACTGCCTACCCTAATTTTTTGGTAACAATTAGTTAGTCGGTGTGCACTGCACACCCTTAATCAGTGACGGTAAGGTGCGCCCAGCGCACCCTACTTTTAACTTGATTTTGCCTGATGATAACGCTTCATCCAACCAAGCCAGAACGCAGGGCGAGAACGGCTGCCTGAGTGCGGTCATCAGCGCACAACTTGTTCAAAATATTGCGGACGTGAGTCTTGACTGTACCGACAGTAATGTAAAGCTTTTCGGCGATTGCAGCATTGCTGTAACCCTGTACGATCAGTTCCAAAACCTCTAATTCCCGCTCGGTTAAAGGGTAAGTCTCAATGATGTGACTAAACTCGGGTTCGGCTGCCTTAATTGTGACTCTTTTGCCCTCAGTCTTCGGTTCTTCCGGCGCGGGTTCCTGAGTGCGAGCTTGTTTCAGGACGATACGGGCGATCGCGGGATCGATCCAAGAGTTACCTTCGTGAGTTACTTTTACTACATCTAATAACTGATCGAAGCTAATATCTTTCATGCAGTAAGAGTCAGCTCCGGCGGCAAAAGCTGCCAGAACTTCTTCTTCATTGTCCTGAAAAGTCAGAATCAAAATTTTTGTATCGGGATCGGACTCCGCTACCGATTTCTTGAACTTTTGTGTAAGTTCAATGCCATCAAAATCCGGCAAGCCAATGTCTACAATTGCCACGTCAGGTTTTGAAGACTGAAGCAGTTTCAATCCCTCTGTAGCGTTAGCTGCATCCCCCACAACTTCTATCGTGTCACGCTGTTGTAAAGCTGTGCGGATGCCGACTCTTGTCAGGTCATGGTCTTCTACCAAAGCAACGCGAATTTTACTCATCTTTCTTCCAATAGTCCTCTAAACTTTTAAAATATCGTCAACTGACTCAGCTAAACTGAGTAAATTTGAGAATGTGTCCTGATTTAGGGTTTTACAGGCTGCACATCATTTTCAAGCATACTCATGCAGCCGCCAAGAATGCAAGTTAATTTTTAAGTTATTTTGCGGCGATGCCTGCACGAGCCAGATCGGGACAGGTAAGCTCTCAATGTTTCAATAGTTTAACTGAATTATCTCATTGTCCGCCCGTTGATAGAGGTAAGGATACCACTACCCAGATAAATTTAAAGTATAAAAAATTTTGATGCACTTGGGCCCTCAAAATCAATAAAGCTAGCAGCACGAGTCTTTAATCGGTGTTAGGGCTCTAGTCCAACGCTTATTTATATAACCTGTTATGACTCAGTATCACGGCAATAAGTCTTTTCCCTCGGAGTTTTCCGACTCGGAAATCTTACACAAAGTATCTGAAATAACATCGCCCCAACCCCAAGTTGGCGACTGCGAAACTCAGGACGATCGCCTGTGGTCGGCAATTCCTCACATTGTTTGGAAAACAAATGCCGACGGCTGGGCGACTTATTTCAGTCAGCGCTGGGAGGAGTACACCGGGGTACCAGCAGCAGAAGCTTTGGGTTTCGGGTATCTGGCGCGCGTCCACCCAGAAGACCGCCCTCGTCTATTGGCGAGATCGCACAGTTCTAAGTTCCCGCCGCCAAGCTACGAAATTATATTTCGTCTGCAGACGCGAGAGGGCACTTACCGCTGGAACGTGGCAAAAGGAGGGCCTGCTAACCCGGACAGTCAGGAAGTTTTGGAGTGGGTGGGAACCTACACAGATATGGAGCCGATCGAACAAACTCAACCCGAGCCCCAAGCAGAACCAGAGTTTTGGCGCCATCAAGCGCGCTCGGAAGCTAACTTCAAAGATGAAAAATGGTGCCAAGCCCGGACGGTAATAAAGGCTGGGGGGGAGTTACAGGTGATAGAGCAGTTTACAAATATATTGAGCCAGCGCGCGGGTAATTGGAATGAATTGTTGCAAGCCATCGCGGACGCGACTGTGGAGGCGATCGCAGGAGCGGAATTTTGCCTAGTTGCTCTTCTGGAGTCCGATTGCAGCGGTCTCAAACTCAGCGCTGTCGGGGGCACGGAAAACTTTGGTGGGGGCAAAACCCCGCACGTGCAAAACAAGCTGCTGTGGAAAGCATTTGCGACGGGAGAGTCTGTACTGTGGCGGTCGGAGTGCCGCAAAGGCTTGCTGCCGGCGGCGGCTTGTGCAGCGGCGATCGATTCAGGGCCAAGCGGGCGTTTGGGTGTGCTCGCCATCGGCAACGGGAAAGACAGCATGGCGATTGACGGGCATACTCAGCAACTGCTGGCGGTGATGGGAAAACAAGCGGCGATGGCAATTAACAACGCACTGGCGATCGAAAAATTAAAAAAGCAAGAACAGCTTTTAGACTTGCAAAACGAGCTGCTAATTCGCCAGCAGGAAGAACTGGAAAATCAGGGGCGACGCATTCAACAGCAAAAATTGGAACTGCTAGAAGCAGCCAAGTTAAAATCGCAATTTTTGGGCATTATGTCCCACGAATTGCGAACTCCGATGAATTCGATTATCGGCTTTTCCCAATTGCTGCTGCGCCAGCACAAACAACTGCTGACCGCCCAGCAAACCGAAATGGTGGGGCGCATTTTACATAACGGCAAAAATCTACTACTGCTGATTAACGATATCCTCGACCTCTCCAAAATCGAGAGTGGCCGCACAGAATTAAAAATTGAAAAATTTGATTTAGCGCATTTAGTAATGGATGTCGCCTTGGAATTCGGAAATCAAGCCACCGATAAGAATGTGGCATTGTCCGTCAGCGTGTGCTTGCAGCATCAGTTTATAGTTAATGACAAGTTGCGCCTGCGGCAAATTTTGGTCAATCTCGTTTCCAACGCGGTTAAATTTACGCATCAGGGCAGCATTTACATTGAGGTGCGGGAATTAAAGGGCGATCGGCTAATTATCACCGTTCGGGATACAGGAATCGGCATCTGTGAAACCGAGCTTCCCCACATTTTCGACAAATTCCATCAAGCCGACCAAACCACAACTCGCAAATATCCAGGCACCGGTTTAGGACTAGCGATTACTGCCTCTTTAGTCAAAATGATGAATGGCACAATTACTGCCGAAAGTCAACCCCAAAAAGGCTCGACATTTCGCATGGAATTCCAGCGAAAAGTTTACCCTAAAAAACTCATTTGCTGAGTAAAAACCTTTTTCTATTTATCAGAATAGCCGGTTTTCACGGCTCATACAAAAACTTTCGTCCCTCTCTAAGACACGAAAGAATAAATAGGACTAAGAGCAAAAAAAGTTTTACCTACTAATTATAGCGGTAGGATGCGCCGAGGCGCACCCTACATATAGAGGTTTTGGGTAATTCCTTTATTCTTGAGTCCCTCTCTGCTAGGAGGAGAGTTTGTGTAGGATAGGTTGCAACAGCAGACTCTTATCTAAAGACTAGAAGTTTTCCCTACTTCTGCCTGAGTAGCAATTGGTTTAACATCGGTGTAGCCCATATTATTAGCTACGTCGCGCAGCACTGTAATTTGCTGTTCAAAATCAAGACCTTCGATTTGACCCAACACGCCATTCACCGCCTCAGTTGCCTCATATCCTTCGGGAATATCGACAATTGTTTCCCCCATACCAATAGCCCAAGCATACCAAACCACCAACTGATTGTTAGCAGTTAAAGCTCCGTAAGCGTGAGAATACGGCGTGTCGTCGCGGTTGACAATCCCTCGCATTATATTCAGTTGTTGGTCATGGGAAAGCTTGTAAAAATCATCCAGCAGCATGGGAGCTAATTGTGGGTCGGCAGCGGCGGGAGCTGCTGGTGTAACTGAATCTCCCATTTTTTCATAAACAAAGTAGAGCAGCGCCAGTTTTTCATCTGTACCCAACCCGTTGATTGTCTGAACGATGTTTTGAGTGTCGTTGGAGAGAGAGTGAGGATGGGTCGCGGCGGGTGAGTTCATAAACAAAATGCCTTAAAAATGCTTTCAGAATATATAAATATCAACATTTGTAAGTGCCAGTCACCATCCCGAAGAGGTAATACGATTTTAGATTTTAAATTTTAGATTTTAGATGAAAGAATTGAGAAGGACAGATGATGTATGGGTTTGGAGCTTGCATATAGTTACATTAGTTTAGGAAAATCCTGTAATGTTGACCAGCCACATTAGAATAAATCAGCCTTGAGATAGAAGCCCGCGATACATCTACGGGTAGATGAAAAAGCAACGAAATAGAATCACAATAAATACAGTAAATTGTTAAATAAAACTAGCAAGGAGTCGGCTATGTCTCAAATCAATACAGAACCAAATAACACTGAAAGCTTTGACGCTCAGCAGATCACTGAAAGCGTGGAAGCTGGAGAACAAAAGTTGCCGACAGTTGATGTATCAGCAGACTACGAAGCTTCAAAAGAATTCAGCGTTAGTGACATCGATCGCACAGGTGCCGGCGCTCAAGCTGCCGCCGCTGCAACTGCACCTAAATTTCCTATTCCTGCTCCTAAAGATATCGCAAAGCCTGCAGATACAAGCGGCAATCCCGCTGATTTTCGTTCGATGGCTCACGACATTACGCCTGCAGGTACACCGGGCGAAGTTAGCGACGATTTGATGCAGAAAGCGATCGATCTTGGTACTCCCGGCAGCTAATTTAGCAATTCTCAATCCTCGATGCAAAACCTCTGTATTGTAGGGTGCTTATGGCGCGCCTTACCCCTCTAATTCGCGCGTCAAACCACTTTTTGCATAACTCCTGAATGCTCAAGTGAGTGCACGATAAGCTGCAATACAGTAGGGACATAAAAAAGTTGTGTCCTTAAAAGCTGCAATACAGTAGGGACACAACAAGGTTGTGTCATTAAAGCGTTAATTTTAAGTCGATCGCCCGACAAATTTTGCCGACAGTGCGATCGCTCATAATTTCAATTACTAAATCCACGCGATCGCCCTCCACCATCGACTTAATAAATAACTCGGGATGCAGCGCTTTCCAGAAATATTCGACAAACCGATTAATTTCAGCTTCTGACATTCCCGACTTTCCCGTAGCCATCATTTCCCGTTCCGCCTGATTGCGCCACACTTGAGAAATGCGATAATCTTGGGGATACAAAACCATCAACCGATCTAATCGGTTCCACAGCGGCAGATAGTCGTGCAGCTTCGCATTCATATCGCGCGCAAACTGACAGTCGCTTTCTGTGGAAATCGGAAACGGTGCAGTCGCCAAAAACTCGTTCAATTTGGGTTCAACGACTGGATTCACGCCGACAAACCAACCTTCAAAAAGTACAATATCCGCACCGGAAATAATTTCGGGTTGACTTCTATCTCCTGCACCTCCGTAGGCAGATTTGTCAAACCTGGGAATTTCTATATTTTTAATTATATCCGGTTTGATGGCATTAGATTTGGGATTCTCAACTGCTGCTAAACTGGGAGTTTGAGAAGCGCGCAACTTGTCTAAAACTGCGATTCCCAAGTCAATATCGTGAGTGCCGGGGGGGCCGCGCCAAATTAAACGCGGGTCTGCTTTTTGGAGTTGTTGGCGATCGGCATAAGTCTTGTAAAGATCGTCTAAAGAAAGGCTGACAGTAGAATATCCCAATTTTCCCAGAATCAGGCTTAAAACTTGGCATAAAGTAGTTTTTCCCGTTCCTTGCCCTCCTAAAATTCCTTGAATTAGAGGACGCTTTAAACTTTGTTTGGCAGTCGATAATTGCATTGCCAGCGGCAGCCAAAGATTCCACAAAGTTTCGAGGAAAATAGTTGACTTTAGGGGGAAAGTATGCAGCTCGTCAATAATAGAAAAGAATAAATCGGTTTTGCGGCGGACAACATCGGCTACACTGTCAGGAGTAATGCCAAAAGCGCGCGATCGCAAATCATCTGCAAGTTCCCAAAAAGCCAGGTGCTCGAAGTCGGGAGCGATCCTCTTCGAGGGCTTCGCTAACGGGCGATCCTCTTCGAGGGCTCCGCTAACGCCGGCTTGCCACCGATGTAAAATTTCAACAGGGGTTACAGTCGATCGAGCCATATCCTAAAAACTCTCTATGCGAGGGCGGGTTTTGTACAAATATTATCCGCAACTGACAAATATTTCATCCTAAACCCGCGCCGATGCAAAAAGTTTTTAAGAGCCAAGTTTGAAAGCCTCCACAAATAAATTGTAAGTCAGACCAATTTTCAGAGCATTGAGCATCTCCACCCACAAAGAACGGGCTACAGACCGCGGGCCACCGTAAACCAGCCAGTTCACCAACTCGGTCAACAACACCAACAGCCCGGCTGCGATAATATCCCACTCCGCAGATTGTCCGGCGATCGTCGAAATAGCTGTTCCCAAAAAAGTGCCGAACAGCAGGCTAATTAGCAGAAGCGAAATCCGCCGCCAAGGATTGCTCAGCCAGCCTCGGAAGCGATCGCCCAGAACATCAATTAATCGATTAATTCGGGTATTCTGCATAAAAGTTATACCATTTGAGATTTGAGATTTGAGATTTGAGAGGCGGAATTACTGATGAATATTGGGGTTGGGAGTACGAGCCTAGAGTGGCACTCTTTTTTTCAACTGGTTTTAAAAGCTATACCGATAAGTCAACAAATGCCCCTCCCCACCCACTGCAAATCCTTACCGGGGTCAGTATGTCGCCATCTAAAATCTCAAATTTAACATCTAAGATGGTATTGAGCGATCGGCGACTTATAGCCGAGAACGGTCAAGTAATTAAGTGTAACTGTATCTTGTGGCACAGCAGCCCCTGGTTTTACATTAAAAATAGTTAAGACTCATTGCGGGTGCAGTCTATCCTTTAAGCCTAAATTTATGAATCTTAAAATTTACCAGATCGTAATTGGAGTGTCGATCGTCCTAATTACAGGAATGTTTCTAGGACGTTTTGAAATCACTATCTCCAACGGTTCAAATCAGTCGAGCGATTGGCCCTCACAAGCCACCGCACTCCCCCCCATACCCCCCGTTTCCCCAGTGGCGACAGCTTCAGCAGACACCGCCAGCGAGCCCAAACCCGACTCAACACCAACCCCCCGACAGTCAGAGGAGGAATTGCTTTCCTCAATCCCTGGAAATACTAAAGCCACCGGCAGTCTGCGCGTCAGCAACCGCAGCGAACACCCAGTGCGAGTGGCCCTGCTGTCGAAACGGCCAGCCAAGGAATCCTACGGCAAACCCGCGCACTGGGATTTTGCGCCGGGGGAAGGCGGCGGCAAGGGACTGATGCTATCGCTGCCGGAGGGCAAGTTACAAGTCAAACGGGGAGACATTTTAGTGGTTTTTGCTCAGGATGGTTCTCGCCACTACTGGGGGCCTTACGTCGCCGGGGAGACACCCTCGCCCGCTTGGAACAGCACAGCCGGAGAATGGCAATTAATTTTGCAGCCGTGAACGCTTAGCTGCAGGTGCCGAGATTTTGGTCGAGAAAGCCGGTTGATCCGGTCTCGTTGAGAATGGTGCGGCTATGTGAGTTTAACCTCACATAGCCGCACCATTCTCAAGAACAGGCTTTCCGGCCTGTTCCACAAAGAGTGAATTTTATTGTGGGGAGTAGGGGTTGGGCAGGAGAGCCCGCCCATGAAAGCCTTGTGGAGAATGGTGCAACATCTCTGTTTAACTGATATCTTGCACCATTCTCAAGAACAGGCTTTCCGGCCTGTTCCACAAGAAAATTTATATTTTGTGGAACAGGCCGGAAAGCCTGTTCATAAAAGCCTTGTTGAGAATGGTGTAACATCTCTGTTTAACCAGATTCGATCGAGTTGGGAGTTTCGAGAATGCGAATCTTTCGGTAGACTCTCTAAGCGAGCTAAAATTTTAAATCTAAAATCGCAGGAAGTTTGGGTGAAGGAAGTTATTAAAAGTTTGTCAGAGTTTAGAAATCGCCGGATCGCACCTTTGCTGCTATCGCTTTTATGGCTGTGCGCGATCGCCTGGGTAGGTTTCTTGTGGAATCTCGGCAACATCGGTTTAGTTGACGAAACCGAACCGTTGTTTGCCGAAGCCGCCCGTCAAATGACGGTGACAGGGGATTTCATCACTCCTTATTTCAACGGCGAAACGAGGTTTGACAAGCCGCCGTTGATTTACTGGCTGATGGCGGTGGCTTACCGCACTCTCGGCGTTAACGAATGGGCCGTGCGTCTTCCGTCGGCTTTGTGTGCGATCGGTCTGACTTGCCTTGGATTTTATACCCTATCGAAGGAAGAAGGAAGAAGGAAGGAGGAAGAAGGAAGAAGGAAGGAGGAAGAAGGGCACGACACGGATTCGGAGACGGATACACGGATGAATGTAACTGTCTTTCCTCCCTCACTCTCCCACTCTCCCACTCCCCCACTCTCCCCCTCTCCTAGTATTCCTATTTTTCTTTCTACTCCCTGGATTGGTGCTGCCCTAATAGCTTTAAATCCCCAAACTATTGCCTGGGGACGGACTGGCGTTTCCGATATGCTATTAGTTAGTTGTATGTGTTCCGCACTATTCGCATTTTTTCTCGGTTACACTCTAGAAGAACAGAGAGAACAAGCAGAATTTTCCACTGTTTCCGCTTCCCGATTTCCTAATAAGTGGTATCTGACTTTTTACGTACTAATTGCCTTAGCAATTCTGGCTAAGGGGCCTGTGGGAATTGTCGTCCCAGCGCTGATTGTTGGCTGCTTCGGGCTTTATTTGGGAAATTTTCGGCAACTTTGGCGCGAAATGCGTCCGGTGTCTGGAATCTTGATTATTCTGGCGATCGCCCTGCCGTGGTACATTTTCGTTATTTTAGCCAACGGTCAAACTTATATTGACAGCTTTTTCGGCTATCACAATTTCCAGCGTTTTACTGGAGTAGTCAACAAGCACTCGGCGCCTTGGTATTTTTACTTTTTTGTAGTGCTAGTTGGTTTTGCACCTTGGTCGATTTATTTGCCGGTGGCGATCGCCCGCACCCGTTTTTGGCAGCGCAGTTACTGGCGCCGTCAACCGCGATCGACTCAGTTGAGTTTATTTGCCCTATTTTGGTTCGGCTGCATTTTTGGCTTTTTCACGATCGCCGTGACAAAATTGCCCAGTTATGTATTGCCTTTAATCCCCGCCGCTGCGATTTTGGTAACGCTGCTGTGGAGCGATATTATTGCAGGCAACGAACCAGAAAATAGGCGGGCAAAGTTAGAAAAAAAACCTAATTCTTTACCGCGAGGGCTGTTAGTTACATACATTTTCAATGTCATATTTTTACTGATTATAGCCGGAGCAACTTTCTACTGCTACAACTGGCTCGGAGACGACCCGGCTATGCCCAATTTTCCCCAAGCAATTCAGCAGTCGGGATTGCTGATTGTAGGCGGTACGATTTGGATAATTACAGCGGTGGCGATCGGACTTTTACTTTGGCAGCGGCAACAACGCTGGATTTTGGTTGCTAACTTCATCGGGTTAGTAGCATTTATCATCTTTGGTCTTACTCCCGCCTACAATTTGGTCGATATCAACCGCCAGCTACCTCTGAGACAGTTAGCGCAGGTTGCGGTTCAACAAAAACTGCCAGGGGAAGAGTTTATTATGGTTGGTTTCTGGAAACCCAGTCTGGTTTTTTATACCCAAGAGCCTGTGACTTACTACCGAGCTGTCAGAAGGGCGATCGACTACATTAAAGAGTCTAAAAACCCAACTTCTCCCTCTATTTTGTTGCTGGGATATCCAGAGAAATTTGTGGAATTAGGATTGCAGCAAAATCAATATCAATTGTTGGACAGTCGGGGTGCTTACCAACTCGCCAGGGTTCCGAGAACAGCGTTTCGATAGTGTCTCTAGTGTTATTTAATACTTGGTTAAACAAGGGATAAAAATGATTAAAACTAACAATTTTGAACTACTTCCCGTCGAAAGGATTCACGTAGAAGCTTTGTTACGCAATAAAAGCGAGCTTGCAGCAATGTTAAATGTCATAGTGCCTAATAGCTGGCCTCATTTCCCGGAAGCCTTTTCCCTCCCTGCTGACGAATCTTGCGAATCCAATCCGCCTCCAACTGACTGGGGCAATTACTTCTTTATTCATCCAAAAAATGAAGTGCTTGTCGGCAATGGAGGTTTCAAAGGCTCACCTGATGAGTCGGGAACTATAGAGATAGGTTATGAAATTGCTTCCGAATATTGGAATCGCGGATTTGCAACTGAGGCGGCACAGGGAATGATCGATTATGCTTTCGCTCACGAGGAGGTTAAAGCAGTCATCGCCCACACTTTAGCTGAAAAAAATGCCTCGAATAGGGTGTTGCAAAAAGTGGGAATGAAGTTCATTGCAGAGGTGGACGATCCTGAAGAAGGCAAGATATGGCGATGGCAAATAAGCAGGGATGAATATCATCCGACTTGAACTGTAACGCCGTTTTGCTGTTTAAGTCACTGGTTTTGGCGGTAATTTGAAGGTTCTCGGTTGGAGCATTAAATCTGCCAGATTGAATAAAAGCTATAATCTAGTCACTACCTAAAACCCGAAGCTCGGAGCCTACAATGGTTTCAATTCTCAACAAACCCTCCTCGTTAATCCATGAGATTTGCATTAAAAAAGTCGAGCGGTGGAAGTTGTTAAAATTTAGTGAATCGCTCCAACAGCGCAGGGAACAATTGTTAGAGAAAAAAAAGGCAGATCAACTAATGGCAGAAGAGGTAGCGGAACTCGACGCCATTGGGGAATTAGATCGTATCTTTACCCACATCAATGCAATGATGGCGGCTCAAGATGTCAATTAGCGATCCGACGAGACAGGCGGTTCGAGAAAGAGCGAGCTATTGCTGCGGCAATTGATACTCGGATCAGGTATGATGTTGAAGTTGCGGTACGATTTACTTAACTTAGAAACATAACTTTGGCGAAAGTGCGGTATGATCTATCAATGAGAGTGTTATTATACTGCTGGTGTGGTATAATTAATACTTATATGGCAAGTTCATACTTTAATCGTAAGAAGTCAAATGTCATACTCATCTCTCGCAAACATAGTATTTGCGGTCGGACGAACAGGAGCAAATGGGGTATCGCTGCTTGGTACAGCAACTCTACTAAATAGTCCTGGAAAGTTTGTTACGGCTGCCCATGTTACTAATAAAGATGAGCAGAATCTAGTCGTGGTTGTAAAACCTGATAATTCGAGCATCAATGACTATCAAGATACTTCTGATGATCGAGTTCAGATGATACCGGTTCGCATTGAAGCTATTGATCCTTTCACAGATTTGTGTATTTTGTCGGCTGATATTGATTGGTTCTCTAATATATCGATGGGTAGTACAGATCTTCTAAATTTTGGCAGTGTTGTTGATATTTTTGGTTATCCTCACGCAGATCATGGAAGATTGGTACTCACTCATCAACGAACTGAGATAGGTGCCAGAATCTTAATTAAAAATGGAATAGTCAAAACGAAGCATGTCGTCCTGAACACTCAGGCTCGCCCAGGTCAATCTGGAAGCCCTATATTCTCTGCACAAACTACAGTGCTTGTTGCTATCCTGATTGGGTCATATGCTCCGGGTGGTGGAGGTGGTATTTCATTGGGTGGAGTAGATCCGCATACCCTCCATCAGACTACTCATGCGGTCTCTGTTGAGTACGTTAGGGAAATGTTGTAGATATGGAAAATAAATTAGAACAATTATTTCAGGTTGATAAGGAAGAGTGGCTCACAACGCTGCCTAAATACCAACAAATAAGGATCAAGGAGCTAGTGGATTCCACTAACTCTTACGAAGAGGCAGCAAAACAGTGGCTGAATGCAATGCCAGAGAACACATTCCCATTTGGAGCCGAACAAGCGAGAAATCTATTTATTGAAAAAGTCCGGGATGAAATTGAAAAATTCTTAAGCGGCGATGAAAAATACGCTGATAAACACAAACAGCTAGTTTCTTCGTCAGAGGTACTACAAAAAACTCTTGTGAGTTCTGTTTCAGCAGCAATCGCCCCAGTAATAGGTACAGCAGCAGTCTACATCATGCCTGTTGTTGTTCTTGTATTCATGACAATGACTAAGATTGCGGATCAACCCATTGTTATTGCAGGACAGAGTAGCAATGCAGTGTTATTTTCTGAAGCTGACTCGGCATCGGTGCAAGAAACACTGTATCTTCTCTCAGTGCCAGGGATGCGGGAATCGATTCTGGAAGGAATGGCAACGCCGATCGAGGAGTGCGCTAGGGAGTTGGAGTGGTGAATTGGAATCTGGTATATACCAAACAGGCACAGAAAGATGCCAAAAAGCTCGCTTCTAGCAATTTACGAGACAAAGCGCAAGAGTTACTCGACATCATTCAAACCAATCCGTTTCAGAATCCGCCACCCTATGAGAAATTGGTGGGAGATTTGGAAGGTGCATATTCACGGCGAATCAACATTCAGCATCGTCTGGTGTACGAGGTGATTGAGTCCGAGAATACGGTAAGAATTTTGCGGATGTGGACGCATTATGAGTAGTGTTTCTAACAGGTTAACTAATACAGGGGTAGATCGATCGCTCTTTGGACTGGTAACTTAGCCCACCATACGTGCCATAATCAGCGATATTCTCTGGTACGCGATCGCCTGAACCTATGGATGCGCTAATCGGCAAAACTTTACAGGGTGGAAAGTACACCCTCGAACAAGAATTGGGAAGAGGCGGCTTTGGAATAACTTTCAGGGCAAATCACCGCTATTTAGGACAGCCTGTAGTCATTAAAACCCTCAACGAATCTCTGCGGCAGCAACCCAATTTTGCTGAGTTCGATCGCAAGTTTCAAGACGAAGCGAGGCGGTTGGCTTCCTGCGTTCATCCGAATATTGTCCGCGTCAGCGATTTCTTTGTCGAAGACGGGCAGCCTTACATGGTGATGGACTACATAGCCGGTCAGAATTTGGGCGATGTCGTATTCCCAAATCGGCCGCTGCCAGAAGAACTCGCTATTCTCTACATAACTCAAATTGGCGCTGCTTTAAAAGTTGTTCATCAAAAGGGTTTGCTGCACCGAGATATCAAGCCGCAAAACATTCTGCTACGCCAAAACACCCAAGAAGTTGTGCTGATCGATTTTGGCATTGCTCGCGAGTTTACTCCCGGTGCAACCCAAAGTCACACTAATATGGTGTCCGACGGCTACGCGCCCCCTGAACAGTATTTCGCCCAAGGAAAATATACGCCCGCCACAGATGTTTACGGTATGGCGGCGACGCTTTACACTTTACTGACAGCACAAGTGCCAGTGGCTGCAATTTTGCGTACCAGTCAGCCGATGCCTTCGCCCCGCGACTTGCAGCCTCAGCTAAGTGCGGCTGTCAGTTCGGCGGTGATGCGGGGGATGACGGTAGAAGCTCAAAATCGCCCTGCTACCGTGGATGAGTGGCTGTCGCTGCTGCATGGGCAGGGGGGTGCAGCGTCGCCGAGCACCGGGCCGACGGTGGCGGTGATTCCGGGACACGGGCCTCAGTCGCCTGCGGGTTCCAGAACAGCGCCTGCTGTGGTGTCTTCTGGGCAAGGCAACCGCAACGTTTGGTGGATTTTGGGGTTCGTGGCGATCGCACTTATTGTTGCAGGTTTGGTCGGTATTGCTAGGGTTTTCCTCAGCCGGCCGTCTTCAGAACCCGCACCGGTAGCCCAGAACGATCGCACTTCGACCCCCGCAGATCCAGACGCGCGCTCAAACCCCGCACCCATTCCCGCGCCGACACCAACGCCTTTCTCGCCGACTCCCAGAGAAACTCCGCCGCCGGCGGCTGAAACACCAGCGCCGGCTGGTGAAACTCCAGCGCCGGATACTGAGACTCCGCCGCCGGCTGCTGAAACTCCAACACCAGCCCCAGCGCCAACACCAGCGCCAACTCCCGATGCTGCCGAACCCACACCAACAGAAAAACTTGTTGACAAAGAATTGCCGCCAGATCGATCGCCCGCACCCAGCGAACAACCGGGAACCAATTATCAGAAGACTCCCACAATCCCTGGGTATGCCGTTGGTACGCCGGAAAGTCAGATTTTAGCAGACTTGGGAGAACCGACTGACTCTCAAGCGCGGGGCTATTGGCCAAATACTCGCACCGCACTTTACGAAATATTGCCAAATCGGATTACTCTCGGCTACATTTACGATCGCGATTCGGGCGAGCTAGTACAAACAGAGGGTTCTTTTGCCCAGTCTGTGGACGATTTGGTAGTGCGAACCGCCTTAAACGGCATGGTGGGCGGCGCCAGCCGGGAGATTTTGCAAGGCTTGGGCGACGTGCAGCAGCGCCGGAGTAATCGGTTTACGTTTAGGAAGGGTTCGCTGGAAGGGACGATCGAACGCAACGAGCGCGATCGGATTTACATCGGCGTCTGGGACGAAAATTTGCATTAAACTTGGCAGCGCTGACATCATGCACCCTTGTCAATAAACCGGGGCGGGCTTTCCGGCCCAACCCCTACTCCCCACAGGAAAACTCAACTCTTGTGGAACAGGCATCTTGCCTGTTCAAAAAAATGGTGCAAGATGTAAATATTCCCGACTCAGCTTTGTGCCAAAATCGAAAATCTAAAATCCCAAATCTAAAATCTAGTTGACGCAACACGAAATATTGTCTATAATTAGAGAACGCACGAGGGGCTGTAATGGTTTCGACAGGGTGGCGAAAGCTGCTCCGTGATGCAGGTCGAGAGGGAGTCTACTCTCGTTAATATCGGCTCAAAAAAAATAGTAAATGCGAACAACATCGTTCCTTTCGCTCGCAAAGCCGTAGCTGTAGCCTAAAAACTTCTTGAGCTTGGTTTAGAGTGTATGCCACCTCACTCCGTTAACGGTAGCATAACAACCCCCAACGGATGCCCTAGCTAAACGTTTCTAGTCGGCTAGCTAGGAAAGCAATCACTAGAAAATCCTCCCATTTAGGATAAAGATGGTTCCCGCCCCGAGGATTAGAGGGGATAAACCTGTGAACGATCGGAAGGTAAATACCCGCTTTGGACGGCAGTTCGATTCTGCCCAGTTCCATAAAAAAAGTAGCGTAAAATCAATGGTTTAAACCATTTGAAAGTTACTTTAAAGCATTAAAAGGGCAGAGATTTAATTCTCTGCCTTTTTGTTTGGCTCAGATAGCTCAACTCATCCGTGTATCCGTGTCACAATCCGTGCAGTGATCTACGTTTTCCCCGCGAGGGGACTGAAATATTTGCTGGTCGTTTTTCAATTTGCGTCCTCACCGCGTTGCAACCGTCAACCGTCAGCCGTCAACAGCCAACAGTCAACAGTCAACAGTCAACAGTCAACAGCCAACAGTCAACAGTCAACAGTCAACAGTCAACAGTCAACAGTCAACAATCAACAGTCAACAGTCAACAGTCAACCGTCAACCGTGAACAGCCAACCATAATTTACCACCCATTAGCTACGCTGCAGGCTCATATAATTAGAACTTCACCCTGTCTGTGCGTTCTTGGAGCCTGTCGGGCGATATACTATTAGGCGGTAAAGCATTAAAAATCTTTACAAAGACCCCGATTTCTAAGCCTACTCCTACAAAGGACGGGTTAAAAATTATATGCTGAGCGCTCAAAAGCTGGAAAAATGAACCCAGGAATTGACTTACAAGGAAGTTTTGTAGAAGCCCTGATGAATTTGGGCTTACCGGCGGACATCGCCCAAGTGCTTTGGCTACCGCTGCCAATGTTGCTGATGATTGTCGCTGCCGTCTTCGGGGTACTGACTAGCGTCTGGCTGGAACGGAAAATTTCCGCCGCCGCTCAACAGCGGGTAGGCCCGGAATTCATCGGCCCTCTGGGAGTGCTAGCACCCGTTGCTGACGGTCTGAAGTTGGTATTCAAAGAAGACATCGTACCCGCAAAAGCTGACGCGCTGCTATTTACCCTAGGCCCGGTAATTGTGGTGATTCCAGTTTTTCTGTCTTACTTAATCGTGCCCTTCGGAGAGCATATGCTGATCGCCGATATGGGGACAGCAATATTTCTGTGGATTGCCTTGTCTAGCATTCAGCCGATCGGCTTGCTGATGTCCGGCTATGCTTCTAACAACAAATACGCCCTCCTCGGAGGACTCAGAGCCGCCGCTCAATCCCTCAGCTACGAAATTCCCCTAGCTTTGGCAGTATTGGCAGTTGTAATGATGTCCAACAGCCTCAGTACGATCGACATCGTACAGCAGCAAGCCGGGTACGGCATTCTCGGCTGGAATATCTGGCGGCAACCAGCAGGTTTCCTGATTTTCTGGATCGCAGCACTAGCAGAATGCGAACGGTTGCCCTTTGACCTCCCGGAAGCAGAAGAAGAATTGGTAGCAGGATATCAGACTGAGTACACAGGCATGAAATTTGCTTTGTACTATATCGCTTCCTACGTTAACCTCGTCCTTTCTTGCCTGCTAGTAGCAGTTTTGTACCTCGGCGGCTGGGAATGCCCGATTCCTGTCGGAGTGCTGACAAATGCCCTGGGATTGAGCGAGACGACTCCTTGGTTGCAGGTAATTACAGGCTTGCTGGGCATTACAATGACGATGCTGAAAGCCTACTTTTTCTTGTTTCTCGCAGTTCTGCTCCGCTGGACTCTGCCGCGAGTTCGGATAGACCAATTGCTAGATTTGGGATGGAAGTTTTTGCTGCCCGTTGCTTTAGTTAATTTGCTATTGACCGCAGCTTTGAAGCTTGCCTTTCCCTTTGCTTTTGGCGGTTAATTCGTAATAGGTAAATGGCAACAGCTAAAAAAAATAGCTGTTAAGCAATTACCTATTATCAATTAGCAATTACCAAAAACTCAAGTACAGAGAGAGAACACCATGCTAAAATTCCTCAATCAAGTAGGCGAATACGCCAAAGAGACTCTTCAAGCTGCTAAGTATATCGGTCAAGGGCTATCTGTTACCTTTGACCACATGAGACGCCGCCCGATTACGGTGCAGTATCCTTACGAAAAATTAATTCCTTCCGAACGTTTTCGGGGCAGAATTCACTTTGAATTTGACAAGTGCATCTCCTGCGAAGTGTGCGTTCGGGTGTGTCCGATCAATTTGCCTGTGGTGGATTGGGAATTTAACAAAGAAACTAAGAAGAAACAACTCAAGCACTACAGTATCGATTTTGGTGTTTGTATCTTCTGTGGCAACTGCGTAGAATATTGTCCGACTAATTGTTTGTCGATGACAGAAGAGTATGAGTTAGCCGCCTACGAACGTCACGAATTAAATTATGACAACGTGGCCCTCGGACGTTTGCCCTACAAGGTTACAGACGATCCGATGGTGACACCGATGCGCGAATTCGCTTATTTGCCGAAAGGTGCGATCGACCCCCATGAAGTTTCCTACACCGATCGCCGCGCCGGTCTGCGTCCAGAGGAAATTATCGAGAAATAGGTAATGGGGCATGGGGCATGGGGCATGGGGCATGGGGCATGGGGCATGGGGCATAGTTAGTAGTTAGTGGTTAGTGGTTAGTGGTTACTTGTTAGTAGTTTTTCAAATAACAAATAACCAATAACAAATAACCAATAACAAATGCCCACTGCCCACTGCCCACTGCCCTGTTTGGCCAATGCCCAATTACCAATTAGCAACTAACAAAGGATTAAAAATTGTGAATCTAGCCGAAGGGGTTCAAATTGTTTCATTTGGCATACTGTCCGTAATGATGATTGCAGGAGCACTAGGAGTAGTGCTGTTCTCAAATATCGTTTACTCAGCATTTTTGCTGTGCGGCGTATTTACCAGCATTGCGGGCTTGTACCTGTTGCTGAATGCCGACTTTGTAGCAGCAGCGCAGGTGTTGATTTATGTTGGCGCTGTTAACGTCTTGATTTTGTTTGCGATTATGTTGGTGAACAAGCGCGAAGATTTCCGCACAATTCCCAACGCTTGGGTGCGTCAAGTAGCAACAGCAGTAGTTTGCGTAGGCTTGTTTGCGCTTTTGGGTACGATGGTGGTGTCTACTCCTTGGGCTATTGTCGCGACGACAGGAGCACCGGCCGAAAGTTCGATCGTCACTATCGCCAAACATTTCTTCACCGACTTTTTGCTGCCTTTCGAGTTAGCATCAGTGTTTTTGTTGATGGCAATGGTGGGAGCAATTGTGTTGGCGCGCCGCGATTTCTTCCCGGATGAACTGTCAAAAAAGCTATCCGAAACACCTGCTTTGAGTTTGCCGGAAAGACCTCGCGAATTAGTTTCTGCCGGAGATGTGTCTTCGCCAGAATCTAAGTAATATTATGGTGCGCTAAGCGCACCATAGTGTTAGTTTTGTAGTAACTTTAGATTGAGACAAAATCGCAAAATTTATGCAACTGCAACTCCAGTATTTCCTGTTATTAGCCGCCGCACTTTTCTGTATTGGTATTTACGGTTTGATTACCAGCAGAAATGCAGTGCGCGTGTTGATGTCGATCGAGTTGATGCTGAATGCTGTCAATCTCAATTTGATGGGTTTCTCCAATTATCTCGACCCTGTACAAATTAAGGGCCAAGTATTTACCGTGTTTGTAGTTACGGTAGCGGCGGCTGAAGCTGCGGTGGGTTTGGCAATTGTTTTGGCGATTTATCGCAACCGCAATACCGTAGACATGGAAGAATTTAACTTGCTGAAGTGGTAATTCATCAATAGTCATCAGTCATTAGTCATCAGTCATTAGCGACAAACTAATGCAGATTAAAGACTGATGACTAAGGACTAAGGACTAATGACTTCTAGTAATTTCTAGAGTAATTCTACCCCCGAAATCAGGGATGGGGGCAGCAGGTTTCGAGAGTTGTAGTTTAACTTTTTCGACTAACGGTAGTTCTAAAAGCGCTTGAGCAATAGTATCTGCTAGGCGTTCGATTAATAAAAATTTCGACTCTTTTACTAGCTTTTGAATCAGAGTAATGGCGCTGCGGTAATCAAGAGTATCTTGAATATCATCACTTTTTCCAGCTTGCGATAAATCCAGCCAGAGAGTAACATCCACTTCAAACCACTGCCCCAAAACTTGCTCTTCCGGCAGATAGCCCGTATATCCGTAACAGCGAATTCCTGTAAGTTGAATAGAATCCATTTTGCAATAAACTAAAAGTGCGTTGTCTATACCAATTTGTATTAAACCAGATAAAGTTCTCTTTCCCTTCCCTCTCTTTTTTCGCCCTTTTCCTTCTGCCTCTGCGCTCTTTGCGCTCTCTGTGGTTCAATCACTCTTATTCTATCTTAAATTTCACAACTCTCCTCCTTTCTCCAACTTGTCCAGTAAATCCTCAGCAACTTCATACCATTTCCGCCTAATATCAGCATCTTCTGGCTTTTCTGTCAAGCTGCGCCCTTGTAATTCTGGATATTTATTGTAATATAATTCATCAACTTTTTGATAGAATATATCTTGCTCAATGTTGAGATTTTTGCGTCGTTTCCCAATCTTTTCTTGACGAATTATCTCTGCTTCCTCTAAGGATGTATCGGCAGGTTGCTGGCGCGAAGAAAATTTAGGTAAATCCGGCAACTTGGGCAACGTGAAACCAGATTTGACTACACTAAAAGCTAAAATTCCTGGCACCAAAACGACAGTTAAACTCCCTAGGGTTTTCCAAGGAATTAACTTGAATGTGCTGTTGTTATTAACAATTTGAGGAGTTTGGTGAACAGGAGTATGATTGCTGGTAGCAGTTTGAGTGCTATTTTTGAACGGGCGGCCAACAAAGTTCATTGTCACCATTTGGGAAATTATACTGCCAATTTGAGAGAGTTTTGGATCTTTGAGTGCTTCGCGGACTTCTTTTGCGGATTGGTAGCGATCGCCCGGTTGTTCTGCTAACATCCGATCCAATACGCTGGCTAAATTTGGGCTGACACTGACGTGCGATCGCCAATTCCAAGTTTTATGATTGATATCGTACAATTTTTGAGGCTTTTTGCCAGTTAGCAAGACTAAAGCCGTGACTGCTAAAGCATACAAATCGCTAGCCGGAGACACTTTACCCTGCCGCATTTGTTCCGTGGGCGAATAACCCTGTTTGCCGATCGCCGTATCCGATTGTCCGTTAAACTGAAGTACGGCATTTGCTGCGATTTGTTTTACAGAACCGAAATCAATTAAAAAGGGTAGTTTGTCAGCATCATGCTGAATAATATTATCCGGGGAAATATCGCGGTGAATTAAATTTTTCGAGTGGATGTATTCTAAAACTGGTAAAAGCTGAAATAGCAGTTGAGTAACTTCAGCTTCGGTAAAATTTTTACCTTCTTGCTGGCGCGATATCAATATTTCTTCGTAGGTTTGACCCTTGATATAATCTTGGACTAAAAATAAAGATGGATTCCCGCCCAAATCCGTTCGCAGCAGTTCTCGAAAGCGGGGAATTTGCGGGTGTTGGAGATTGTACAGCATACTCGCTTCGCGATCGAATAATTCGGCGGCTTTCGGGCTGTGCACCACCGGAGAAAACTCTTTGAGCACGCAAGATTCGTTGTAGCGGTTGATGTCTTCGGCGAGGTAAGTGCGCCCGAAGCCACCACGGCCTAATTCGCGGAGGATGCGGTAGCGTTTTTCGAGAGTCGAACCGGGGGCGAGGAGGGAGGAGTTAGACATAAACCACGGCAAATTGTTCGAGTTGGGGAGTCGCGGAGCACAGTATAGCTTATTGTAGCTAAGTTTGTTTGAATGTCAGGGCGATCGCCCCAGAATTATTAATGTTCGACTCAATAGCTTTACCGATTGTTTGATGATGTCATCTCTCCCTCATCATCATTTGACTCTGACAAGTTTTCCTCCTCTTGCTGTGACTCCATCAGTTCTACAAGCAATTGCTTTAAATTCTTGTCAGGAGGACGCTTGGGAAATTCACTGTGCGTATATATCCATGCAAGATCAATTACACTTTGAGTGCGATCGACTAAGTACATAATTCTTCCCTCGCCTGAAGCACCCCGTAAACCAGGCATATCAAAGTAATATTTTCGGAATTCCCATTCCTCCGGTTTCCGCAAACTTCCCGGCTATCCTTCAGCAAAAGAATTAGGGAGAAAAGGATCGTTGCTCAAATTTTTGACAATTTGTGCAATACAGTCCTGAAAAGATTTCTTAGCTTTTTCACCTTTATAATACCGCTTCAGAAGCTCTTTGTAGGAACGCTTAAATTTATCAGATGGGTTAATCCGAAACACTGCTTAGCCACTCACAAAACTCATCGGGTGTCAATGCAGGGCGATCGCCTGATTTAGCCAAAGCTTCCTGCACAACTTCAGCCATTCTTTGTTCGTAATTTTGGTGTTCTTTTTCTATTGCTCCCAGTACAGCATTTTTCAGGCGTATTAAGGCATTTAAGTAGTCAGCAAGAGCATCTGTTTCGCCCCGGATTAGTATCCAAGCTAAGGATAGCCTTGTTCGCAAAGAAGCCAGGAAACCTTCATTACAGTCTTTATTAATAATTGAGGTGTAAATCAAAGCTTTAAGCAACTCACGCTCTTGAGCCGAAAAATCATCCCACTTTTTCTCTACTGCTGTTGCTAAACCTTCTGCTTTTTGGGCGAGCGATCGCAGCTTTGACGAACTGATTGTATGCGCTTGCGAGATTTGCTGAATTTCGTAAGGGTTAATTGTGATGCTAGAGGACATCTGTTTCACCTTTCAATACTGTTGTTATAATACCATTTATCAAAACTAATGTTACATTTGTCAGGGTTGATAAAATGTAATATTGTCCCTTTTATCACTGCTATTGTAGCGATGTTTTTCGCAAATGGTATTACTTTTTTACAAATCCCGATGAGTAAACTCCTTCGCATCCTTCCCTACATAACTCGCGGCAATATGACCATCTCCAACAACTCGATACTTATAGGTAATCAACCCCTCTAAACCAACAGGCCCGCGAGGTGGCATTTGCTGGGTGCTAATCCCCACTTCTGCACCGAAACCGTAGCGGAAACCGTCGGCAAATCGAGTCGAACAATTGTGATAAACTCCGGCCGCATCGACTCCATTTAAAAAAGTTTCGGCGGCTTCGCTGTCTTCGGTAACAATGACATCGGTGTGTCTGGAACCGTAAGTATTGATATGGTTAATTGCCTCTTCCACAGAATCTACTATTTTGATTGACAAAATCAAATCGCTGTATTCTGTAGACCAATCCGCTTCATTTGCTTCGGCAATATTTTCGAGGATGGCGCGAGTTTTTTCGTCTCCCCGCAATTCAACTTTTTTCTGCAGCAAAGCTGCGGCGACAGCGGGCAGGAAGTTGGGGGCGATCGCACTATGAACTAACAAAGTTTCAATGGCATTGCAGGCGGCTGGATACTGAGTTTTTGCATCGACAGAAATCTCTACGGCTTTCTGAATATCCGCTGCTTTGTCTGCGTACAAATGACAAATGCCGTCGGCGTGTCCCAAGACGGGAATCCGGGTATTTTCCTGCACGAACCGCACGAAGGAATTAGAACCTCTGGGAATAATTAAATCTACATATTCATCCATTTTCAGCAGTTCGATTGTTTCTTCCCGCGTCGTGAGCAACTGCACGACTTCTGGATTAACCGCTGTTTCTGCTAATGCTTGATGTATCACTTTTGTCAATATTTCACAGGAACGGACTGCTTCTTTGCCACCTTTGAGAATGACGCCATTTCCCGATTTGATTGCCAAGGATACTATCTGAATTAAAGCCTCTGGGCGCGCTTCAAAAATAATGCCTAAAACGCCCAAAGGACAGGTGATGCGCTTCAGAATCAATCCTGTATCCAATTCACGGTGAATTTGTACGGAACCTACGGGATCAGGGAGTTTCGCAACGTCGCGCACGCCCGCGATCGCACTTTTCAACTTGCTCTCATCCAACTTTAGGCGATCGTACAGCGGTTTGGCAATTCCATCCGCCTGGGCCGCCTTGCAGTCAGCAGCATTCCCCGCCACAATATCCGGCGCAGCAGCTTCTAAAGCTTTCGCAATAGCTTCAATAGCTTGATTTTTGGCATTAGCGGACAAAACTGCCAATTTTCTAGCAGATACGCGCGTTTTTTGGGCAATTTCAATAATAGACATGGCAGTAACTTTTAAATAGTTTTGATTGTGGGGTTTTGAATTTTGAGTTGTGAATTGAATCCGCACAAATAAATTTCGGGGCGGTTTTCAGTCTTAACAATTGTAGAGGAAATTCTATATTTTTGTTGAGACCCCTGACAGCAATCCGCATTAACAGGTTACAACAGTGAAGTATAGATAAAATCCCACGGTCATTTCCATTTGTCAATAACCTTTGGAGATTATTATGTCATCTCATGCCCCTTTACGCAAGGCAGGGCGAGCCGCCAAAGCCGGCGTTAAACTGATACAGAAAACTGGCGGAAATCTCGTTTTAGCTTCCGGCGTCACCATCAGCCTGCTGTTTGGTATGGTGTTAGCGCTATCTTTAGCCTCAGTTTTGATTCTCAACAGTCCCGATCCAGTCGCCGGATTGGCGATCGCACTTCCCATAACTCTGATTTTTAACATCGCTGCTTTTTTCCTATCGCCTTACTTAATGGATTTAAGCCAAAATTGGCTCTACAATACTCGCTGGGTTTCCCTAGCAGAAATTGAAAGCCTAAGTCCCGAAACAGCTAAAGTTATTCAGAAGGTTTGCAAGCAGAAAAAACTCTCTTCTGTGCGTTTAGGAATTATCGACGACCAAAACCCTACTGCTTTTACTTACGGTTCATTTCCCAACAGCGCTCGCTTAGTCGTCAGCCAAGGTCTTTTTACCTATTTAGACGACGAGGAAATTGCCACTGTTTACGCCCACGAACTCGGTCACATCGTCCACTGGGACTTTGCAGTAATGACTTTAGCTTCAACTTTGGTGCAGATTACTTATTTAATTTACACTACAACTCAAAGAATGGGTCGAAGTGGTGGCGACAAAGCTAAAGATGCGGCGGGTACTGTAGCTGCTGTTGCTTATTTGTTTTACATCGCCGGCACTTATTTATTGCTGTATTTGTCGCGGACGCGAGAATATTTTGCCGACCATTTTGCAGCCGAAACTACTGGCAACCCCAACGCTTTGTCTCGCGCTTTGGTAAAAATTGCTTACGGTATTCTGGAAGAAGGACAAAGGGCAACAGAACCCAGCCGCTTATTAGAAGGAACTCGCGCTTTAGGCATTTACGATGCCAAAGCTGCCACATCTACTGGCACTGCTTACCGGATTTCTTCGGAACCCGAAAAGATTGGGCGAGTGTTTTTGTGGGATATGTTTAATCCGTGGGGTTGGTGGATGGAGTTGAACTCGACTCACCCGCTGACTGGTAAACGAGTTCGCGCTTTGAGCACTTATGCCGAACAATTAGGCTTGGATATTGAGTTTGACATGGGGCGAATTGTCGGCGAAGGTAACGATTTGAGCAAGCGGAGATTGTACGGCAATTTTGTGTTCGATTTACTGCTGTACAGTGCAGAAATTCTGGGCTTAGCGGTGGGTTTTGCGATCGGCATTTCCCTGTATGCTGTCAACCCGATGATGATGGTTGCTTGTCCTTTGATCGGTTTGGGTGCGGGAATTTTGCTCAAAACTCTGGTGATGTTCCCGAATTACCAACAAGCAGAACACTTGGATGTTTTAACATTAATGTCTGACCCTTATGCAAGTCCTTTGCGGGGTCAACCGGCGCAACTACAAGGCGAATTAATTGGTCGCGGCGATGCGGGTTATGCGTTTGGTTCTGATTTGACATTGCAAGACAGAACGGGAATGATTTATCTGCGCTATGCTTCTCGTTTTGGGCCAATTGGTAATTTTCTGTTTGGCATGAAACGGGTTGAAAGTTTGATTGGAATGGATGTTAGGACTTTGGGTTGGTTCCGCCGGGGTGTTGCACCTTGGATGGATTTGATTCAGCTTGAAAGCGATAGCGGTACGACGGTTAAGAGTTATCACCGCTTCTGGTCTTTTGTGATGGGTATAGGGGCGATCGCGATCGGTATTGCCTCGCTCTTTATATCATTTCCTGCTTAAAAGTTGAAAGGAATAAAGTCCTTACTACAAACAGTTTCATAGTGAAGACTTTATTCCTCTTAAGTCAGGGTTAAGGAATCAAGCATTAGTGTAAACTTAAGCATTTCACAGACCAACCTCTTCCTGATTAGACTTCCTGGGTGTTAAACCAGGGGCTTAACTGATGACCGCTCACTTTTAAGTGGTTGAGCTGATTTGAATTCCGGTGTGGAAGGCAATTGCTTCAGATCGATGAATACCGAAAATTGGCTGGTATCCAACAAGCCTGAATTAGGCTGTTTTTTTTTCTGCAATTGTTGACCGATCGCACAAAGTTTGCACATGATTTTAGCTCTTTTTTAGGATATAATAGTCGTTCTGGAAATCATGGGCTAGTTGCTTGATTTCAACGCTGCTAAACCCAGCTTCACTCAACAGTTGCAGCGCTTTTTCTTGACCCCACATCGCTCCCAGTCCCATGCCACCGTAGGCTAAAGAAACTGTCATACAGTGCATACAAGAAATGGTGTAGAGCAACGGCGCAATGGGGTGCTCTAGATTACCGCCTACATCCGTTGTGGCGCGGATATCTTGCATCAAGTAAACACCATCGGGACGTAACGCTTTGTAGATGTTTTGTAGTACAATATCGGGTCTGGCTTGATCGTGAATTGCATCAAATGTGGCGATCCAATGGTAGCGATCGCGCTCATCCAATGTGGCGGCATCCTTCACCTCAAACTGGATATTATTCAACTTCCGCAGTTGGGCTTCCGTGTTGGCATTGGCGATGGCTTCTCCCGAAAAATCGTAGCCTGTGAATCGGCTATTCGGAAAGGCTTCAGCCAGCTTGTTGAGTGCTCGCCCGCAGCCACAGCCGACATCTAGCACCTCAATACCCTGTTGCAACGCTTCGGTAAGTCCGGGAATCAGTGGCAGAATGTGGTCAAATAGAGCAGATACCGTGGTTTGACCGCTATCTTCTGCCATCACGGCATGAAAACGTTTGAACTCTGAGTAGGGTACACCGCCGCCTTTGTAGAAACAATCAATAATCCGGTCTTCCACCGATGCCAACACCGGAATGAATTGAGCAAAGGGGGCAATGTTGTTAGAAGCCGCAGCCCGTGTCAGGAATGCTGCATATTCTGTCGGCAAAGTGTAGGTTTTGTCGATCGAATTATAATCCACTAAGCGACCCGTTACCATTGCACCGAGCCATTCCCTCACGTAGCGTTCGTTCAATCCGGCAGCATCGGCAATTTGTTGACTGGTAGAGGGCGGCAATTCTGCCATTGTGTCGAACAGTTCGGTGCGATGCCCGATCGAAATCATGACTGCGAGTGCGCCACTGTTGAGAATGTCCAGCATCCGTCCGGCGAATGCTTCTGCTTTGGTTTGATCGAATGTTTGTGTCATCATAATTTAATGGTGATGGTATTCAAAAGTTTCTATTTGGAAGATTGGATTTTGGCAGGGATTATATCGTTTACGGTTGTTTCTGAACGATTTAACCGCAGAGAACGCAGAGAACGCAGAGTTAGAGAATAGAGATACGCATCTGTTCTTGCACCCAATTTTCAAACAGTTCGCGGAGCAAACGTTGACGCATGGCTACATCGAACTGCGCCGGAATCAATGTTTCTAATCTGACAATTACCAGCCATTCTTCTATGCGGATAGGATGCCAAAGCTGACCGGGCCCGCTGATGGTCAACAGATGCGCCAAATTCGGGTGGATTGTGCCGAGTTCCGCCGGGCCAAGAATCCCATTGACTTGAGCTTCTGGGCCTTGGGAATACTCGCGCGCTCCTTCGGCAAAGGATTGCTCTTTTTCTTGAATCCGAAAATACAGTTCTCGCGCCATTTCTGCCTCTTTAACCCGAATCAAAGAATAGATGACTCGATCTAGCGATCGCTTGCGTTGCAGAAAATATGACTCTAGTTTGTGATGCCAAGTTTGGTATTTGAATTTCTCAATTTTGAGCAGCCGCGGAATGAAAACCGTCTCTAAAAATTCCCGACTCATCCCGTGCTGTTTTAGCCAAATTTGTTGTGTGGTTTCGTCGATCAGTTGATTTTGTTCGTAGAACTGCTGGCGGACATTCGCGATTTCTTCGGCGGTGCAATCAATGGGGGCGATCGCTTCATCAATGATGCTCTCGCGACATAATTGGGGCAGCATTTGGTAGCTGGCAAGTCGAGGAATAATTCCCTCCCCATTGATTGTGCGATTTCCTATTTGTAAAACTGCGTTCATATAGCAGAAGGAAGTTCGGCAACGGATTTTGTAACGGATTTAACGGATGTAAACGAGAGAAGGAAGAAGACGGATTTTGACTTCGACCTCTCAGACTCCAATCCCCCTAAATCCCCCTTAAAAAGGGGGAATTTGAATGCTCTTGTCCCCCCCTTAAGAAGGGGGGCTAGGGGGGATATCCTGGTTTGAAAAAACCCTCTAGCTGTTAGACAGGAGTCATGTTCAGGTTGTAGCTGCCACCGCTACTGTATTGATAAACTTGAAGATAGTAGGTGCTACCTGGAGTCAAGAACTGAGTAATTGACTCAGATTGATTGCTACCCAGATTTGAACTAGCAATGATTTCACTTGCATCTACCACTGAATCGTTATTGCGATCGTTAATCAGTCGTATATCCATATCGGCACTTAAACCGCTGAGATTAAAGCGGAAATTGCGGCTGGAGTTGACAGCAAAATGGTAGCTATCCAAGGTATCAGCATTAGAGAGCGTCTCTGCGGTGAAAGTGCGGGAAGAAGTCAGCGTTCCTACCTCTGTCTCCGCTGTGACGAGATTGCTAGGTTTGCTAATGGCATTGGTTGAGACTCTTAAATCGTATTGCGTATTGGCACTACCAACTCGATCGACTTCAATTAGGTAGCTACCTGCATCAACGTTGGTAAGCCCAGATGACACGTTAATTGAGTCAGGTTGGTTGCCAAAACGAGTTGATGCTGAAATCTGTGAATCGTTGGTATCGCGTACACCATTGCCGTTGAAGTCTCGGAACAATCGAACATCGGCATTAGCGGTCATATTAGTCAGGGCGATGTTGATATTGCTATCGTTACCCAGACGAAAACTGTAGGTGTCTTTAATATCGGTATTGCCAACGAATTCACGCTTACCTGCGGGATTAGCATCGCGGATCAAGGTACCAAAGTCAAATTCAGCCATTTTGTTTCTCCTTAAAGTGTAAAGGGATTAGTTAATTTGCTGGTTGTTTGCTTAACTTGATATCAATCTAACGAGGCGATCGTTCCGAAACCGTTCCGAAAGCGTTCTCGAAGCGTTCCCAAAGCATCCAAGCGCGATCATCCGCGCGAATTCAAGGTTTGAGAACTTCCGCACACCAAACGCGATCGAAGGGAATTCCAGCTTTACCGTGGGCTTCTCGAATCACTTCCGCATCGGGCGCGTTCAGTTCCCACACCACACGAGTTTTATCCAGCGACGCATAGGAACGCACCCATTCAATACCCCGTTCCTGATAGCACGCTAAAATTAACCGATTGGCTTCGTTCCACTCTTCATCGGTAAAGCCATTCGGATAGCTTCCCTCCCACACCTTGAGGATTGGTTCGTTCCATACAGGTGGCACACCTTCTGGTTCAATAACTCGGGCTGTCCAAACCTTGCTAAATCCAACCTCGGCTTGGCGATAAGCTTGTCGCACAGACTCTGCATCTGGTGCCTCAAAGGTGCAAATCATGCGATCGCGATCGGCTGATAGCAAAGAGTAGCACCACTTGGCATTTCTTGCCCCAAGACAATCCAAAACTCGCGTATCAGCTAACATTTCTGCGGTTATTGGTCGATCGGTCGTTGTTTCAACTTTGATGAGAGACATAATTACTTCCTCTTAATTAGTAATGACTGTTGACTGTTGACTGTTGACTGTTGGCTGTTGACTGTTGGTTATTTGTTATTTGTTTGTTCTAATAACCAATGACTAATGACTAATGACTGATGACTAATGACTAATGACTGATGACTGATGACTGATGACTAATGACTAATGACTAAATCTGTTCGATCGCCCGATCGACAGCAGTGCGCGCACGGAAACTCAGCGCAGCACGATCGATGCGATCTCGCAGCGATTCAAACCGCGCGATCGCCCCTTCTCGATCGCCCAAACCTAAAGCACCCTCAATCAAAATCGCCCAAGCCAGAGCAATCTCGCTGGGATGATCGACCGTCTGAGCAGCTTCTAAAGCAGCTTCAGCGCGGGCTGTTGCCAAAAGGAGTCGATCGCACTCTAAATCCACTTGAGCCGCCCCAATCAGCACGTAAGACAGCATCCGTTTGGCATCCACCTGTTGCAATGTTGCGATCGCCCGCTCCAAAGCACCATCGGCTCCAAGTTGCTGAAGCTGATAGTTTGCTAAAGCTAAAAGTGCCTGGGCGATCGCACCTTCACTACCTTCGCCTTTAATTTTGGCTCCCACGATCGCCATTTCGTGACAATAAGGCAATGCCGCAGCCGGATCGCCCGCTTCCAGTTCCGTCATCGCCAAATAGCTGAGGTTATAACACTCGCACCAACGATCCTGCTGGGCCTGGGCCAATCGCCACGCCTGTTGCAACAGAGTTCGCGCTTCCGCATAGTTCCCGTGATGGCGCCCTACAGCCCCCAACCCTTGGGCAATTCCGATGTTTTTAGCGCTAACTCTCCCCGCCAGGGACTGTGCCTCCAGCAACAAAGCTTCTGCCCGCGTCATTTCCCGTCCAATTTCAGCCAAGCAAGACCCGCTATATACCAGCAATCGCACGGCAGTAGCTGGACTGGATGCCCGACTTACCTCTGCTGCCCGCAGCGAGTGTTGATGAACGTTAGCGAAATTGCTGCGATCGAAATGCAGGATCACCAAGGCCTCAAGTCCCGTGGCTTCTGCTTCTTCTAACCCTAGAGCATTTGCTTCATCGATTAAGCGGTGCACCTCGCTGTCGAGTTGAGAAACTCGATCGCCCGTAACGCCTGCGATCGCGCTAACCCGCAGCAATTTTAAATGCAATTCAATCCGAGTGCGATCGTCAAGTCCTTGACACTGCTCGATCCCAAGCTGAGCTAATTCTGATGCTTCCGCGTAGGCAAACAATTTCAGGCAGCGTTCGGCGGCACAGAAGGCGCTAGACGCTGCTAATTCTCGATCGCCCCCGATGGCGGCGTGACGGGCAATATCGCCAGCCCAAGCGCCGTCTGGTGTGGAGAGTTGATGCAACTTATGAGCAATTTGCAAATGTATCAAATGGCGGCGCGGTTGTGACAACTGCCGGTAGACAGCCTGACGCACAATATCGTGAGCAAAGTCATAGCCCATTTCGTCACCGAGAGAGGCGCTGGGACGGATAATGGTTTGTTGTTCGAGCTGTTCGATCGCGGCGAGCAATTTGGGCAAGGGATAATCTGCCACCTGAGCCACCGCTGTCGGTTTGAAGCTCCGCCCCAATGCGGAGGCCCAAGGCAAAAATTCGCGAGCAGCGCGATCCAATTGCTGCAAGCGATCGGCGATCAAAGCTTCCAAATCGTGTCCGCGAGTGGAGTGATCTTGGCCCAGGGCGCGGGCAACCTCAAGCGCAAACAGGGGATTTCCCCCACTGTCAATAAATACACGATTCACAACTTCTAAAGACAAATTTGTCCGATCGAGCGTTGGAACACTGCGAATGAGTTCAGCCGTTTGTTCTCGATCAAAAGGATGCAATTCCAGCGTTAGCAGCCGTCGCTCTCGTCTGAGTGCCTGCACCACCCGCGAGATGCCCGCATTCTCCTCTAGTTCCCTGGAACGCCCGGTGCAGGCGAATAAAATCGGCTTCTGACTCAACAAGCGGATGGCGTAGTGCAGCAATGCCGATGAGGCTTCATCGATCCAGTGAATGTCATCCAGAATGACGATTAACGCTGCCTCAGTGGCAGATTGAGCCAGCAATTGTACCACCGCATCAAACAGATGACTCCGATCGGGCGGAGCTTTCCCAGGTTGACCGAGTTCTGGTAGCAAGAAACCTAGCTCCGGCGGAATGTTGCCTGTGGAGGGCATCGCAAGCGATCGCAAAGCATCAATCCAGATACCGTAGGGTCGCACCATCTCAGCGGCAAATCCGCGTCCCCACAGCACTTGCACCGCCTGTGCCGTGGCTCGCAGCTCTTCCAGCAAGCGAGTTTTGCCGATTCCGGGTTCGCCCGCGAGCAAGATCACTGGCGATACCTCAGCGTTAGCGATCGCGCCGCAGTTCCCAAGCAGTATCGGCTTTGCCCACTGCTGAATCGATGCCCATTCGCGATCGCGTCCCACTAGGGGCAAAGCTAAAGGTGAGCGAAACAAATTCGTTTGGGGCTGCCCGGCAGAGTGAGACGAGGGTTGAATGTCGGGCGCTTCGTCTTCCAGCAACAGTTGCTCGTAGAGCTTGCGAGTGATCGCACTAGGGTCAACTCCTAGTTCCTCGCGCAGCAAAGTCATGCAGCGATGATAGACTTGCAGTGCATTGGCGCGATCGCCGTTCAAATGGTGCGATCGCATCAAAGCTGCGTAGCTGGTTTCGTGCAACGGATCGATCTCCAGTAAGCGCTGTGCAGAGCGGATGGCAGCCCGATAATCACCCTGAGCTTCCGACAGGCGAGTCAGAGATTCGAGAGCATGGAGCAATTTCTGTCGCAGGTGTTCGCGCTCTGGAAAAATCCACTCATCCTCACAACTCGGCAGCAAATCACCGCCGTAAAGCGCGATCGCTTGCTCCCAGGCTGTTCTGGCACCGTTAACATCTGCGGCTCGTTCCGCTGCTTCTGCGGCGGCGAATACCCGTTCAAACTCAGCCACATCCAGCAGGAAAGGCGCATGGGGATTCCATTGCAGGGTTTTGGCATCCGCCAGCAGGTAGCGATCGGCATCGGGGAGTCCCTGACGCAGGTGATGCAATTCCCGGCGCAAGTTGGTGCGAGATTGAGCCTCGGTTGAATCTGCCCAGAATTGAAAGGCAAGCCGCTGACGGGTTTGCGGGATATCGCGATGCAGTACCAGGTAAGCCAACAAAGCTTGCGGGCGATCTGTGGTGACACCGACAACGGGCTTGTCTGCACAGGAAAGGCAGAATCCGCCTAGTAGTTTGATATCTAAGGTAGGAAGCATATAGCTAGATATTATTTGTGATTTTAATCCATTCTCCGGTGTGTTAACTTCAGGAATGTCATATCATTTCCGGTTGCACCGGAATGATTGTTGACTGTTGACTCGATTTTATTACAGGGCTGATGCAACCGGAAATGATATCAGCAGGTGGCGATCGCAAATTTAAATGACATTACTATACTATGTTATCCCTGCGGCAATCTGTTTAAACTATGCCCACTTTTGTATTTTTAATATAAATGTAATATAGATGCGGTAGGATCGATTTCACTCCCAATCTCACTCAATGCAATTAACCAGGCCAACATGATCGCCAAGATTGCTACCCTCAGCCTCTTGTTTATAGTTTTGACTCTAGCATTCAGCAACACGCTTTTCAAGAATCATCTGTTAAAACCTTTCACTGACAGCAATTTGTCCAACCAATTAACATCTGATTTGACAACCTTGACCGCCCAAACGGAAAACCAGGACAAAAAAAATACCATGCAAAGTATTCTCGATGACAGCGCCAAACTAGAAAAACTAGCTGGCGACTTCCAATTTATAGAAGGCCCGATTTGGCATCCAGACGGCTTTTTGCTGTTCAGCGATATTCCCGCCAATATTATCTATAAATTCGCATCAAATCAGCAAGTTGAGGTATTTCGTCGCCCTTCGGGAAAAGCCAACGGGAATACTTTAGACAAAGAAAACCGCTTACTTACTGGCGAACACGAAAATCGCCGCGTATCCCGCACAGAAAAGGACGGCAAAGTTATCACATTGGTGGATAGATACGAGGGTAAGCGGCTTAACAGTCCGAACGATTTGGTTGTTAAATCCGACGGCAGTATTTATTTTACCGATCCGTCCTACGGTGTTAGTAAAGACCAGGAAGAATTGCGCTTTTACGGTGTTTACCGACTGGCACCCGATGGAAAATTAACTCTGCTGGTTAAGGATTTGGTGCTGCCGAACGGCATCGCTTTTTCACCAGACGAGCAAAAACTTTATGTCAACAATTCGGAAGCGGGATACATTGCCGTTTTCGATGTAAAACCAGACGGAACTGTTACAAATGAGCGGCTTTTTGCGGAGTTAAAAGATGCCAGTCAAAGCGGAGTACCCGACGGTTTAAAAGTTGATGTAGAGGGGAATGTTTACAGCACCGGGCCGGGGGGAGTGTGGATTTTTTCGCCGGATGGCAAGCTTTTGGGGAAGATTTCTGTGCCTGAGACGGCGACTAATTTGGCTTGGGGAGAAAGCGATCGCAAAACGCTTTATATTACGGGAAGTAAAAGTCTTTATCGGATTCGCCTTAAAATTGCGGGCGTGCGGGCTGGAAAATAATCTAAAATCGGGCGAAGTTGAAAATAAAGCTGTTTGTCGTGAGGACTTTATTCCTTACGGCAAACACTTTTTATTAGGGGTAATTGACCGGGCATGATACAGCATATTCCATGTATATGTGGTACACACAAGAAGAGAGACGCGAGTAAGGTGCGTCGCAAACCGTCAATCTGCAATCTTTATCAAATATGAAGGAGCGACGCACCCTACCGATTAACACCACATAATATAGCTGCTACTGTACTTCATGAACCACCGAATATGCTGTATAATCGTACTTTGGAAAATCAGTCATTCCCTATTCTAAAATCTAAAATCTAAAATGGTATTAATAGCTCGGTTGCACAAATTTCTAACTGCTACAGTCGATCGCAAATCCCGATCGCACACAATATTTTGGTTGACTCTCAGCCTGACATTTGCCGCAGTTTATGCTATTTTAGCACTCAAGCAAGTCTTCAGCGCCGAGTATATGGTGCAAGACGATGCGAGGCAGCACGTTTTCTGGATGATGCGATTTGTCGATCCTGAATTATTCCCCAACGATTTCATTGCTAATTACTTTCAATCAGTCGCCCCCGCAGGATACAGCACGCTCTACAAATTAGCAGCAACAGTTGGCATTCACCCGCTATTTTTTCACAAAATATTGCCACTATTTCTCGGCTTAATCTCCACTTATTACTGTTTTGGCCTTTGCCTAGAAATGTTGCCAGTGCCGATGACTGGATTTATTGCATCTTTGCTGTTAAATCAGCATATGTGGATGACCGACGATTTGGCTTCCGCAACGGCAAGAGCTTTTATATATCCGATATTTCTGGCTTTTTTATATTATTTGTCGCGCAGTTCGTTGCTGCCTTGTTTAGGGGCGATCGCCCTGATCGGACTATTCTATCCTCCTTACGCCTTGGTTGCTGCTGGAATTTTAGTTTTGCGCCTGCTATGCTGGAAAAACGGCGGTTTGCGCTTGTCGGGCGATCGCACAAATTACCTATTTTGCACTACAGGTTTGGGAGTAATCTTTTTAGTAATGCTGCCCTATGCCTTAGATCACTCTGAATTTGGCCCAACTTATACCGCAGCAGAAGCGAAGCAAATGGGCGAATTTGCACCAGGTGGCAGAAATGCTTTTTTTCGTCCAAACCCCAAAGATTATTGGTTGACAGGGCGGGGCAGCGGGATGTTTCCCAAGTCGCTGTTTACGCCTGTAACTCACTGTGTCGGATTGTTATTTCCGGTACTGCTGTTTTTGCGATCGGCTTTTCCCTTAGCAAATCAGATTAAAAGCAAAATCTGGCTTTTGCTTCAGCTATTTTTAGCCTCCTCGGCGATGTTTTTTGCGGCTCACGCTACCCTTTTTAAGCTGTATCAACCCGGTCGATATACAGCCTATAGCTTGCGATTTATTGTTGTTTTGATAACTGCGATTTCCCTAACTTTAATTATCGATGGAGTCGGTCATTTGGCATTAAAAAGCGCAACAACCTTTGATGTAAAAAATCTAGTTGCACTAATTACGACAGCGACAATCGCTATCGCCGTTGTCCTTTATCCCTGCTTGGTCGAAAAATTTCCCACCGTCGGGTATGTAGAAGGTAAAATGCCGGGTTTGTACAAATTCTTTGAGCAAAAACCTAAAGATATCCTGATTGCTTCGATCGCCACCGATACGGATCATTTGCCAACCTTTAGTCAGCGTTCGGTTCTGGTGGCAAAGGAATATGCAGTGCCCTATCAGAAAGGCTACTACAGCAGATATCAGCAGCGACTTAACGATTTAATTCGCGCTCAATACACTCCCAATCGAGCTGTATTGCAAAATTTTATCAATCAATATGGAGTTGATTTTTGGATGCTCGATCGCAATGCTTTGACTCTTCGGTATATAAAGGATGATGGCTGGCTAAATCAATTTGATTCTATACCGGAGGCGAGCCTTTCTCTCGAACAAGGGAAAATTCCCGCTTTAGCTTCAGGAATCACAAGTTGTGCTGTTTTTCAGAATGAAATTGTAGTGGTTTTGGATGCGTCTTGTATTGTGAAATAGGCGGGAAGTTAAGAAGGCTCACACCCAGAAATAAATGCCTTACCATCCCAGGGCTATTTCATTCTAAACAGATTCTTCAAAACGTCTAGACCATAGCCCGCGAGCCGTTGTGCCTGTGCCATATTTGTTTCTCCAGCTTCTCGATAAAGATTGAGTGCTAGGTTACGAGCAATTGCAAAAATGGCCGGGAGCTCGCCGACTCGAACTCTAGAAGCATCTTCTCCTTGAGTCACATCTCGGACATAGTGGACTTTATTTTCCACGCCCCAGTAATCGCGAATTCTAGTTGCAAATTGTTCCACCGTTTCATCCAATGAACTAATGTAGTACCTGGTTTCAGGCTTCTTGATTTGAATATATTCACCTTTTAACAGGTGTCGATAACTCGTGACTCGAATGATACTTCGTAGTCCGGCCCAGTCTTCGCTCTCCGATAGTCCACGCCAGCCTGTCCACAAACTCACACTTCGCCGTTCCACCCGTCCATGACCCGTTTCAACCGTATTAATATGAGATTCTGACTGAAATTTCTCCTTAATTTGCTCATGAAAATGGCTGTGATTCCCTTTTAAAGCCCCGAGATAGTCATTCCCAGACTCCATAATTAGCTCACAGGTTTTTTTTGAGTATTCAAGGCATCGAAGGCAAACACGACTCCCCGTTGGGCCAAGGCTTCCAAAACGGGTGGAATCGCTTTGATTTCATTGGTTTTACAATCCACTTGTTGGGGAGTTAAAATTAGTCCTCGTTCGACCAAGTAGACCGTCACCAATTGAATCGCTGGATGGGATTCCGTCCGATTATCACCCGTTTCAATGTTGTTGTAAGAGCCACGGAGGACTTTTCCATCTAAGGCCATGGTTTCACCTCTTTTCGGTTCAATTTTGAAGAAATTTGCGACGCAAGCGCCATAGGATTGATAATCCAAGTCCAGTAACGCCCGACGAAGCGTACTATAGGATGGAATCCCATGCTTCGGGAAGCCAAATAGCGCAATCAAAGGTTCGCGGTAAGCCTTTAACCAATCCCCGATGGCTAGAAAACCACCACACCCTGCGCTAATCGCCAGGGTAAATAACGCTAAACAGACCGTATACTCATGACGACAGCCCGCTCCACGCCGTGGGTCTGGTAATTCCGAAAATGCTTCTACAATTGCTAGCGAACTCATAAATCATAAGTTAGGGTGAATCCGACTTCTAAACTCTAAACCTAAACCCTGCCTACTGTCTAGAACGAAATAGCCCTGCTTACCATCCCCTGACTGAGAACGAGAAAAAAATCGGCTTTCTTGACTAAAACTCTTGGTTTTCCGGTTGAACAGGAGGCAAAAAACCCGGTTTGCGACCATAAAATTAGTAGTTTAGTGATTTGTAGGGGGAATCCCCCTGCGGTTGCAACTTCTAATGGGTAATGTTGCAGATATCCTGCAATTAAATAACCTCGGCAATCCAAGGTCAATATAGATTCGGTGTCAAGTTCACAGACAATGAAAATTGCACAAAAGCTCGATCGCCAATTATCTCTTTAACAAAAACATGACAACACTTTACGTCAACCCGCAAACAGGCAGCGATACCGCAGTCGGCAGCCAATCAGCCCCATTCAAAACTATAGCCCGTGCGATCATCGCCCGCACTGCATCGGGAACTACGATTCAGTTAGCACCGGGAACTTACAGCGCTGCTAGCGGCGAAAAATTCCCCTTGGAAATTCCATCGGGAGTAAAAGTTATTGGCAATGAAACTAACAAAGGTAGAGGCATTCTGATTGAAGGCAGCGGCAAATTTGTCAGTCCCACCGCTGCGGGCCAAAATATCACGATACTACTAGCAACTAATTCCCAATTGCGGGGAGTAACTGTTACTAATCTCGATAGTCGTGGCACGGGAGTCTGGATTGATTCAACTTCTCCGACTGTGGCTAACTGCACTTTCACACTTTGCAAGCGCGAAGGCGTTTTTGCCACGGGAACCGCTAATCCTGCGATTCTAGACAACATATTTGTGGAAAACTCAGCCGCTGGCGTAACTACGGCGGGAACTGCTAAGGGAGTAATACGGCGCAATATTTTTCAAAAGACGATTTTCGGCATCTCTCTGCAAGCTCAGTCGGCTCCTTTGATTGCTGATAACCAAATTTTGGAAAATCGCTCCGGTATAGTTTTAGCAGGGGAATCTCAGCCGATTTTACGCAAGAATCGCATCGAAAAAAATACGGAAGACGGTTTGACTGCGGTGGGGAAGTCGCTGCCAGATATTGGTACTGCTCAAGATTTGGGCGGCAATTTTTTTCAGAATAACGGTGAATTAGACTTGCAAAACGCGACTGGGGTTAAGATTTCTGCGGTGGGAAATCAGCTCAATTCTTCGCGGGTGAAAGGTTTATTTGATTTGGGCAATGTGACGCCAACTCCGACTCCGGGCGAGCTAAAGTTTAGCGACATCAGCACGCATTGGGCTAAGGATTTTATCGATCGCTTAGCAAAGATGAATATTGTTAGCGGGTTTCCCAACGGCACTTTTCAACCTTACGAGATTGTAACTAGAGCTCAATATGCGGCTATGTTGGCGAAGGCGTTTGAATTGGTGCCGCGCCGTGAGGCGACGGTTTTTAAGGATGTGGCGGCGGATTTTTGGGCCAAGGGAGCGATCGACCAAGCCAATCGAGCTGGCTTTTTGGCTGGATATCCAGACAGCACTTTTCGCCCGGAGCAGAATTTGACTAGAGTTCAGGCGATCGTATCTTTGGTAAACGGCTTGCAGTTGGGCGGCGGCAACCCCAATTCTTTGAGCGTTTATGTCGATCGAGCTCAGATTCCCAGTTTTGCCACCGACGAGATAGCAACCGCCACAGAGCGCAAAATCGTGGTCAACTATCCCGCGCGCGAAAAGCTTTCCCCCGCCCACGACATCACCCGTGGCGAGATATCCGCCCTCATCTACCAAACTCTGGTAGCCACAAAGCGGGCAGATCCTATAAACTCTCCTTACATCGTCTAAGGGAATTGGGAGACAAGGGAGAGGAGAACTTGGGGTACAAAGAACTCACATCTTGCACCATTCTTAAGAACAGGCAGGATGCCTGTTCCACAAAGAGTAGATTTTCTTGTGGGGAGTAGGGGTTGGGAGGAGATCCCGCCCTGAAAGGATTATGGAGAATGGTGCAATATCTCAGAAGAACCAACCCATATCCCCTCTCTCTTGTCTCCGATTGCCTCACTCTCACCCACTCTCACCCACTCTCGCCCACTCTCGCTCGCTTCCACTCTCCCAAGTCTTGATTTGCGAGTACCCGAATCGTTTTATGATTAAACATTAAGAAATTAAGCAATCCTTAAGGTTTGAGTGTCAGATTATGGCTAAAATTCAATTTTCTCGGGGTATAGACGAAGATGCTGTGCCCGAAGTGCGCCTAACCCGTTCTAAAACGGGAGCTCAAGGCACTGCCACCTTTATCTTTGAAAATCCCAAAGCTCTCAGCAGCACCAGTACCGAAGACATTACTGGAATGTACATGATCGACGACGAAGGCGAACTCCTCACTCGCGAGGTTAAGGCTAAGTTCATCAACGGTCAGCCTGCGGGTTTGGAAGCTCTTTATCTAATGAGAAGTCCCGAAGAATGGGATCGATTTATGCGTTTTATGGAACGCTACTCGGAAGCAAACGGCTTAGGATTTAGCAAGGCATAATTGATGGGGAATAGGGCATGGGGCATGGGGTATGGGGCATTGGTTATATCATTTCCGGTTACACTCATACATGATGTTGACTGTTGACTGTTGACTGTTGACTGTTGACGCCGTGAACAGTGCACAGTCAACAGTGAACTCGAATTTACTATTCCGATGAAGAGTGGATTTGATTTGTTCGTTATTAGTTATTTGATAATGAATAACTAATAACGAACAAATCACAACTAACTAATGACTTTTTCCCTCTTCCCTTTTCCTGATTTCCTCTTCCTTCTTGCTTCTTCCTTTTTCCTTCAACATCTGTTATATGACGCAAATTCCTCACCCCGACTTATCTAAAATAACCGTAAATTGCGCTATCATTACTGTTAGCGACACGCGCTCTGCTGAAACAGACACTAGCGGCTTGTTAACTAAGAAGCTGCTAAAAGATGCGGGTCACTCTGTGGTAGCTTACACTGTTGTTAAAGATGATGCGGCCAAAATTGTATTGCAAATGCAGGCGTTTTCCCAGCGTGAAGATGTGGATGCAATCATTTTTAACGGCGGCACGGGCATCGCTCCCCGAGATACGACCTATGATGTGATGGAGAGTTTGCTAGACAGGATTTTACCGGGATTTGGGGAGATATTTCGGTTTTTGAGCTATCAAGAAATTGGTTCGAGAGCGATCGCCTCTCGCGCAGTTGCAGGCGTGTATCAAGGCAAGTTAGTCTTTTCTCTTCCTGGCTCTAGCAATGGCGTGAAACTAGCTGTGGAAAAGCTAATTTTACCCGAATTAGTTCACTTGGTGACGCAGTTGCGCGGAGGGTGATATCAATTCCGGTAACACTCCTTATGATGGGGAGTGGGGAGTGATCCGTGGGGGAATGTGGAATTGCGCGACCTTGACTTGATCATTCCCATCCAACCGGAAACGATATGAGGTCGCTTTCTTCAATCTCTTCAATCTCTTCAATCTCTTCAATTTAAAATCTAAAATCTAAAATCTAAAATCGAGTGGCTGCATTCACCGCAAGAAACGGGTGGCTTTGAGCCTACTCTATGGCTAAAGTGAGGAAACATCAAAATTCCCTTGACTTAAACTAGATGATTTCGATGCAGAATGCGAGTGTCTATGCTAGCGAAGATTATCACCGGATTGCTCGGGCGATCGCCTTTATGCGACAACACCACCTAAACCAGCCCAATCTGGCAACTGTGGCCCAACACATAGGACTGAGTGAATATCATTTTCAACGGCTATTTACTCAATGGGCCGGCATTAGCCCCAAGCGGTTTTTGCAATATCTGACAGTTGAATATGCCAAGTCAAAAATCACTCAGACTAAAAGCCTTCTAGACCTAACATTGGACGTGAGGCTATCGAGTCCCGGACGATTACACGATTTATTTGTGAACTTAGAAGCAATGTCACCTGGGGAGTTCAAAGCAGGCGGAGCAGGTTTACAAATTCGCTATGGCATTCATGATACCCCGTTCGGCACATCTCTAATTGCTACAACTGCCCGTGGTATTTGTAATCTTTATTTTTTGGAGACAACCGACGAACAAGCCGCCGAACAAAGACTGCGATTGGCATGGAAAAACGCTGAAATTATTCGTGATGAGCAAGCCACTCAATCATTGCGTGACCTGATTTTCAATTCAGAAACTCTCAGCCAGCAAAAACCCCTAACGCTGTTGGTAAAAGGCACTAACTTTCAGATTCAAGTTTGGCGAGCACTTTTGAAATTGCCATTTGGTGCGATCGCAACTTATCAGAGTATAGCTCAAATGGTAGCTCGCCCAACTGCTGCTAGAGCTGTAGGAAATGCGATCGGTAACAATCCTATCGGCTATCTAATTCCATGTCACCGTGTGATTCGAGAATCTGGAGAACTCGGTGGCTATTGCTGGGGAGTAGAGCGTAAAACAGTCATGTTAGGTTGGGAAGCTAGCCATACAATCTGCGGAACCACCCTTTCAAGCTAGAATTTCCACAAATTTATAATCATTAAATCTGCTTGAATATCTGCAGAATGTGGGTTTAAGAACCTCCGACTTCAATCACTTCCCCCGGAGTAATGGCATTCAACACGTTACGAGCATTTGGTATCAGAGGAAGTAAATCAGGAAGTCTGTTACTCGATGCTACAAGAACAACGACTGCAACTCCAGCTTGCTGCAAGTTTTGCTGATAACGCAAATTTTGATCTGTGGTGAGCAGAATCGTGAAGCCCTCTTGACTCATAAGCAGCAGCAATTCACCGTTCTTCTTTCCTGACCATCCCATCTCAACAACTGTGCGTATCTCGTAATCAGCAAGTTCACGCTTTAAAGGTCGTGGGGCACATTCATCAAGCAGGATTCGCATAGGCTGTCAGCATTTCCTTTGCTAATTCAAGAGCTGCAATTGTCTGTTCCCGACTGACACTAGGGAAATGGTCTAGAAATACCTCTAATGAATCACCAGCCTTAAGATAATCAAGTAGGGTTCTCATTGGTACACGAGTCCCAACAAAAACAGGGGTTCCCCCCAGAATATCGGGGTCGCTATGAACAACACGGGATGTTAATGTCATAACAAATTTAGCCAACTGGCTACCAGCTTTTACAACAATTGTATCCCAAAGTCAATCGATTTTAGATTTTAGATTTTAGATTTTAGATTAAAGAATTGAAGCATTGACTTGCGCGAGATAAATACGTTCGGCAAGTTTCATCGGATACAGGTTTTTTATTTCACCGGTCCTGAGTCTACTTTCGGAATGAATCACGTGGCGGGTATCCTGGATGCTTTCGGTCATTTGATTTTCGTGAGCATAATGCCAAACACACGATCGCTAGCATCCATTTCATCTAAGACTACAACTTTTAGCAGTTTAGGTTGGGAAGCTAGCCGTACAATCTGCGATCGATCCCGATAGCATTACTATTTTTGCTACTGGCCTTGGCAATCGATCGCAGATAAATTTCAGGCTGCAAGGTCGATCGAGGACTTCGGAGTATGTCAAAATACACTAGAAATATTGTGTATCGCCAGTTTTTCAATGACGCTGCCTCCCGGATCTCGTTCTCCTGCTTTGTTCCAAACGCTTTCGCTGGTAGCTGACCCGATCGCATTTTTCGATCGCTACTCGGCCAAATACGGCGATACATTTACCGCCCGCGTGTTGGGGCCCTCTTCGCCCCCCGTGGTGTTTCTGGGCTCTCCAGAAGCGATTCAGGCGGTGTTTACGACCTTAGCCGATGCCTTTGAGTTTGGCAAAGTGACCAACGTATTTCGCCCGCTGGTGGGAAATGAATCCCTAATTATGAATGAAGGGCCGCGACATCTGCGACAGCGACAGCTATTAATGCCCGCGCTGCATCGGGAACAGTTGCACAGTCAAGGGCATTTGATTGTTGATTTGACGAAAAAGCAGACGATCGACTGGAAAGCCCCAGATGCGATCGCAGTCCGCGAAGAAATGTCAGAAATTTCGCTGCAAGTAATCTTGCAAGTCGTGTTTGGATTAGTGCCGGGAGAGCGCTACGAACGCCTGAAACAATTGCTCAGCAACCTTTTAGAAGCGATTACCTCTGAACTGTACTCGATACAATTTTTCTTTGAACCGTTGCAGCAAAATTTGGGCTCTTGGAGTCCGTGGGGGCAGTTTTTGCAGCAGATGGCGCAGATTGACTCGCTGATTTATGCGGAAATTGCCGAGAGGCGATCGCATTCTCTCGATTCGTCACGCACGGATATTCTGTCGGTGTTGATGATGGCCCGCGATGACAGCGGCGAATCCCTCGGCGATCGAGAATTGCGCGATCAGTTGATGACGCTGTTGTTATTGGGACATGAAACGACTGGATCGGCGTTGACTTGGGCGTTTTACTGGCTGCATCAGTTTCCCGAATGCCTTGGTCGGTTGCGGAAGGAATTGGATGAATTGGGCGAGAATCCCGATCCGATCGCGCTTTCGCAGTCGCCCTACTTAACAGCAGTCTGCAAGGAAGCGCTGCGGGTTTATCCAATTGCCTTAATTTCGCAGCCGCGCAAGGTGAAACGGACGATCGAACTCGAAGGCTATACATATCAACCGGGAACGATTTTAATCCCCTGTGTCTATTTGGCGCACCGTCGCCCTGAAACCTACGAAAATCCGGCCGGCTTCAATCCCGATCGCTTTTTAGATCGCAAGTTTTCCGCCTCTGAATTTTTACCGTTTGGAGGCGGGAGTCGAAGCTGCATCGGGATGGCGTTATCGATGTTTGAAATGAAGCTGGTTTTAGCAACTGTGCTGTCTTCCCGTCAGTTTGTATCGAATCTCGATCGGCCAATTCGTCCGGTGCGCCGGGGAATCACCTTTGTGCCGCCCGATCGGTTTCGATTAACGGTTGTGGGCGATCGGCGTTAGATGAGAGTGAAACGCAGTGTCATATCATTTCCGGTTACACTCATACATGATGTTGACGGTTGACGGTTGACAGTGAACAGTGAACCGTCAACAGTGAACTGGAATTTACTATTCCGATGCTAACGGATTTGATATCAAGCAAGATATGTTATTCGATGAAAATCCCAGCAACTTTGTCTCCATTCATAGTCATGTGTGCCACAAATTCATCTCCACCATCTTCAAAACTCAGCTTCCACAAATAAATCGGAGAATTACCTTGTTTTATCTCACCAAAATAATTAAATGAGTATCCCTTTTTCATGCGGGAAGCAAGCTGCTCGCTAACATCGTCAAACATTTTTTGTGTAATGCTCGCTTTGTAGCCTGCATCACCCACTGTAGTAAAAAGCTCGTAATTCTTCGATGCCGTGGCATCCAAGATAACCTGCAAACAATCGATGACGTTTTGAGAGGGGGCTGTCGGGTTCATGAATATGTCCTTCTTTTAGGGTTCTATCAAAATGTCTAACAAATGGCGCTGTGAATAGCTTCTACGGCTGTCTAATATCAAATCCGGTAGCATCGGAATTATTTATCAGTAGGGGGCGCGATCGCAGAAATTTTTAAATCCACAGATTAGACTATTTACACTCAGGCACCGCCCCAAGGATTGAATAATATCTATGCAGCTTTACCATTTATAGCAGTTTTCAATCGAATTAAATAAATACAGCTTTAGACACGGCTGTGCCGTGTCCTACCCGATATCTGTACTTCACTCTACTGAAAACCGCTATATTGCCTTAGCCACAATAGTCCGGTGTCGGACTGTATTGCAAGTTATTGTCGGCTGTGCAAAACCGGAATCTACCAAAGCTTGCTCGATATCCAAGGCAAAATACTGATCCAAATAAGGCTCCGTACTCTTGAGCAAAGTCAAAATATAAGGAGGCATTTTGGCATAAACTTCCGACTGAGGATTCATATCCATAATTGTCAAATGTCCGCCAACACGCAGCAAACGCCTCGCTTCCCGGAATATTTCTTTAGTAGCTTTCTGCGGCAATTCGTGACAAACTAAACAAATAGAAACTAAATCAAAACCAGCGGCAGGCAAACCAGTAGATTCAGCAGCAGCATGAACCCAAGTCGGAGATTTTTGATTTAAAGATTGGGATTCTCGCTGTTGAGAACGGTATTTAGCAACGGCTAAAAAATAAGGCGACAACTCTACCCCAGTCATCTTCGCTTCCGGGTAAACCTCCCCAAGAGCAAACGTACTCAATCCCACACTGCATCCCAAATCCACAATATCTTGCGGTGAAGAAGCAATTTGAGATTTGATGACTTCGTGATAGCTGGCGCGGAGTTTTGCATCGCCTTCTGCACCTGCTTCCGGCCAAATTGTGGCGTGAACTGTACGGGCGGCCACTTCAACTTCTGTAGCAGCTTCCCAGCTCATATTACCTTTTTCATAAGCGTGGAATGAAGTTAGATAATATTTCGGGTAAACAATATCGGGATTTTGAACGCTGAGCAATTCTGCCTCCCAATTCCGAGCCAAAAGTGCTTGCGATTCTTGTCGCCAATGCACTCCGATTTTTTCTCCTCTTTTTATCATCATTTCCCGCGCTTGGTGCTTGGCTAGATTAGCCAAAGGCTTGATGGAGAGTACGCCATTTACTAAACGCGAGGCTAATCCCGGAGTTTGGTTAACTGCAACCGTCATATTTTATGTTTTTGTATTTGGCGCCATCTATTTTAACACAGTGCGAGGATTTTGAGTTTGTCAATATAATGAAACTTAACTTTGTGCTGGCGAGTGAAATGCAAATGTTTTGTGGTAAAGACTTTTTTTAATGAACCGCAGAGGGCGCAGAGAACGCAGAGTTAGAGAAGAGAGAAAAGCTCAGAGGATTGCAAAACTGGCTCTCGTCGTGTAATATTTATTTGTGCTTACCTACTTAGTTATGGGGAATTTATCTGGAATCTGGAATCGGATTTGCCGAAGTTGGAGTATTTGGAAGAACACTTTAAATCGGGCTATTCAGGAGTTTGTGATGAGCAAGTCTATTGTGGAATTGGTTGACAATTTGCCGTCGGGTGGCGTCACTGTGATGATGTTAAAATCTCTGGATTTTGTGGTTCCGGGGGAGTGGAACAATCTCACGGGTTTTGATAATACTATTCAAGCGCTGACAGGGGAAACAAAGCGCAAATTAGTTGAGAAAATTCGCGATCGCGCGATCGAGCTTTACGCTAACCCCAATGAGCCATATCAAGGCGTACTCAGGCTTTACCAGTTAGCAGACAGCGCCGACAGTGCGTTAGGTGCAACGGCTATGGCGAATAAAATCGGCGAAAACATCGGCTTTCTTTCCTTTCTCAACCGCCTCACTCCCAAAGCTGACACAACTCAAACGATCGACTTGTGCGTCAAAGTGGCGATCGAGCTAATTGCCTTCTGCAAACTTAACAATATTTCTCTTGACAATGTGGGAAGCTTTGGTAATTATTTATCTCATTACAAAGGCGAATCTCTGATGCGGATGGCTGCTTTAGTTTGTGCTGACGGTTTAATTCCCCTTGGCCCGGACTTCCTTAGAGTAGCACAAAATACCCTAGGCGGATTGAATCCTTCCACCTTGCAGCAAAACTCTACATTCCAAAATATCAGCAACCTAATTCCGGGCGCCAATAATTCACAAAAGTTCGGATTTGTGACAACTACTTTCGCTTCAGCGCAAGGTTGGATGAACAATTTAGTACAGTCTCGCGGCTTAACTCCCGCTATAGTTTTGGGTCATCTCAAGCAATACGTTGATGTTACCGATGACAAATTGGATTATGTGGCGGCGTTTTTAGACATGACTACCAATTATTACGAACATACGGGAATTCAGACGGTTGCTCGCCAATTGATCGATCGAGCTTATGCTGAAATAGCCTCTGGCAGATACTAGAATACTCGTTCTCAGGTGAGGGAACAGTGCGAGGCAGAGCCTCTGGATATGCGTTCCCAGGCAGAGCCTGGGATCGAGGGAATAAATATCGCAATGTGAGTTAAAATAAGCTGATTATGTTTAGCAAACCTCTTTTAATCGCATTGTGAAAAACAAATCGCTTCCTTCATCGGTAACAGTCAAGCTAGGCAAATTTGTCTGGACATCAATGTGGCAATTAATGATGTCAAAACTAGCGCCGCCCGATCGCACCGGAGCATACATTCGCCCCACCAGCAGTTTCCGCAACTTTGTCAGCACAGAAGCAGACAACCCTCACCAACCCGCTGCGGGACGGTATCGCCTCTTCGTGGGTACGGGATGCCCTTGGGCGCACCGCACTCTGGTGACGAGGGCGCTCAAAGGGCTGGAAGATGCGATATCAGTATCTATTGTCTATCCCTCGGAAGGGGGAATGTGGGTGATGGAGTCGGAGACTTTTGGCTGCAACACGATGCCGGAACTTTACCAGTTGGCTTTACCGGGCTATCAGGGGCGGTGTACGGTGCCGGTGCTGTGGGATGAGTCGAAAAAGACGATCGTCAATAACGAGAGTTCGGAAATTATTGTGATGCTAAACTCGGAGTTTAACGAGTTTGCTAGCAATCCTGAAATGGATCTTTATCCTCTGGATTTGCGATCGCAAATTGACGAGTGGAATGAGAAGATTTACCAATCGGTGAATAACGGCGTTTATCGCTGCGGTTTCGCCCAATCTCAAGCTGCTTATGATTCGGCTTGCAGTGAATTGTTTGCTGTTTTAGACGAGATCGATCGATCGCTCTTGAGGAGTCGTTACCTTTGTGGCGATCGGGTGACTTTAGCAGACGTGCGGCTTTTTACTACTCTATTCCGTTTTGATGCAGTTTACTACAGCTTGTTCAAATGCAATGTGCGCCGCATTCAAGATTACGAGCATTTGGGAGCTTATCTGCGCGATTTGTACCAGTTACCGGGAGTTGCGGGCACTTGCGATTTGGAGGCTGTGAAGCGCGATTATTACGGCAATTTGTTCCCCCTGAATCCCGGCTGCATTATCCCCGCTGGGCCCGATCCGGCGAGCTTGCTCAAAGCTCACGATCGAGAAAAAGTCCCAAACAAACCCGGTGTTTGAACAGGTTGGCGCCGACTCGATCTTATTTTTGAATGTCACTTGTTGGCTGGTTTACTTCTTCGTCTTTAACTTCAAAATTAATTCGTGCGTAAATCTCTCTCAGCGGCATTTGAAATTCTACGGATTCTAGGGTTAATACAGATTCGTCTGAATCATATTCTGTTAATACCCATTTCCCATTAGAATTTTTAGCAAATTGTTCAATGTGATAGCTGTATTGGTCAATTAAAATGTATTCGCGAAATTCCGGGATTGATCGATAGGCGAGAAATTTACCACCTCGATCGTAGTCTTTGGTTGAATTGGATAAAATCTCGACGATTAGCAGAGGATTGGTGACAATTGTTTTGTTACTTCCTTGATAGACTGGTTCTCCTTGAATGACGATGATATCGGGATAGACGTAGCGACGAGTTTGGGGTATCCACAGGCGCACATCATTGATAAATGTCTCGTAATCTTGACCATTCACAGTCAAGGGGAATGTGCGACAAAAATTCAGTGCGAGTTTGTTGTGGTTGGTTGTTCCGCCTGTCATTGGTACGATTTCCCCATCATGGTATTCACTTTTGTCGATCGCACTTTCTTCTAATGCGAGATATTCCTCTGGCGTGTAGTAGCGTTTTTCGGTTTGGGGTTGCTTTTCGATTGCTGGTTTTTCTTGGGTTTGCATTGTCATTCCCTTCTGCTCTCAAGTGATTTTATGATAACAGCGATCGCGTGGGGAGTCAGAAACCGGGTTTCTGAGCAAAATCGGGCGTGAGGATGCAAAAATCATCGCAGAAACCCGGTTTCTTGGATGGTTGGGCGATCGCGTGGGGTTCAGAAACCGGGTTTCTTCACTTAATCTCGGTGAGGATACCAGAATTATCGCAGAAACCCGGTTTCTTCAACCTTTTATTCTTCAAAGGTTAAATACTGGATTAATTTCTCGCTTTTGGAATGATCTTGTAAAAATAAACGATAAGCATCTGCTGAGTGAAATTGCGATCGCATTACATCTATTTTAGGTAAACTCCCTTGGCGCAAAGCAATATATTATTGATAGCTGGAAAACTCCCAATTCTCTGCTTTTTAAACTATATTAGCACAGACTGGGTTTAAGTGAACATAGCGAGTGAGGTTTAATAAATAGTCTTCTCTATCTACATGAATCGCCTGAAACCTTCCCTGAAACAGTGAACCCACTTTTTGATAGCGTTTATTGATAGCCTTAGCATAAGACAGAGTAAATGAATGCATCAGCTTGGAAAAATCATCCGTTTGCAGGTAAACTAATAAATGATAGTGGTTCGGCATCAAACAATAAGCAATAATATCGACACCATTAGTAATCAGATGGTTTCTTAATTGACGTAAAAAATAAATATAGTTTTCTCGCTCAAAAAAGATAAGCTGACGGTTATTACCTCGGTTATAAACATGGTAGTAATTACCCGCTTGGAAGATAACTTGGCGACGTGGCATATCAGAGGATAGGTGAGTGGCTAGCGGAAGGGGAGGGATCAGAAACCGGGTTTCTTACCCAAATCTTCGGTAGGATGCCAAAATTATCGCAGAAACCCGGTTTCTTGGCTGAGGCTGAGGGGCGATCGCGAAGGGCTCAGAAACCGGGTTTCCTACCCAAATCGGGCGTGAGGATGCAAAAATTATCGCAGAAACCCGGTTTCTTGGATGGTTGGGCGATCTTGTTAATGCCAACTCTACAACTGCCGTATTCTTGATGATTAACTACTCATCAACAGTCATATCTTCAAACAAAATAGGTTCAATTCGCTTCAATACTTCCTTAACTAAATCTTCTGGACATTCACCAATCAAACTTGCTTGCCTTGAGCGATAATCTTGCATAACGGAGTTGATCTGTCATAATTACACCTGTCACCGCTTCACCTTCAGGAATGGGAACATAAAACGGATTTTTGCGTTGTGTGGTGCTAATCGGACAGACAAACACAAACCCCATTTTTCGGTTAAATTTAGTTTGACTTACAACCAGTGCAGGTCTAGTACCCATTTGTTCGTGTCCGGCTTGAGGAGCGAAATTGAGGCGAATGAAATGACCTCGTTCTGGGATATATTTTACCAAAATTCTTCTCCTTCTGGTTTTCCCCAAGAGATTTCTTCGCTGGGTTCTATTTCGCCTGCTAATAATTCATCTAGGGTATATTTGGAAATTTTCTGATTTACAGGTTCTATGACTATTTTTCCATTTTCTATACGGCAAATTACTGAATCATCTACTTTCAGGTTTAAAAATTTTACAATATAGTCCGGTATTGGCAAAGCTAAGGAATTACCCAAGTTGCTGATGTTTATTTTTGCTGTCATATATTATTCACCACATAAACAGTTCTTTGTCAACATAAACATATTTCCCCAAAACCGTCAGTGGTATCATCTCCCCTCTCCCAAGTAAATCAATTGAAACCCCATCTCTAATCAATATTTTAAACAATTCCTCGTCATCTTTTATTAAACTAGCATCTAATTCAATAACTTGACCTTCTTCCCCCATTACCTCCAACAAATCAGAAGTAGATACTTGAAATATTTCCTGATTACACCGCGCAGTCAAGCAATTGCCGTAACTTCCCGTAGCTTCAATATCAGATATTACCCATTGCTTTAAGAGATAATTTTTGTCTAAATACTCAATGATTTTTGCAACTTTCAATTCCAGTGTTTCTTCTGCTTCCGGGCAAAGAGTCACAGCCCATTTTTGACCGATATTATAGGTAATAGCCGACTTTTCAGATTTCATAGTGCTTCCGGGATTCTACTTCTAGTAGGAGTACCACCAGTGGGATTTGGTATCCACCGATGTTGATGCGGTGGCGGCAGATGATCTGGACGGGGATTGCCATTAGGATAGGTGGGACTGGTAAAATCAATATCTCTTACGGGTTGCCCTGACTCATCAAACTCTCGCGCCTGATAAATCCTCTGGTTATAAGTATCCCATCTTAACTGAGAATGAGGGCCTAGAGCATTCGGATCGGGTCTTGATTCCCCAAGTCGTGGCGGTTGCTGGTTTTTCAGCACCAGTCTGCCATCTGCATAGCGTGAGTGAACTGACAATCTAAGTTTATGCTTTTTACTCAATCAACTTAATTACTGTAGTTTAGACTAAATAAAGATGAGAAAGGTGGCTTCAGAAGAACTAGAGCCACCGCGCTGGGAGAGAATAA
>NZ_JAUBTS010000015.1:107556-128661 GCF_036705105.1 Microcoleus sp. B9-D4 | reverse complement strand
TTTTTGGGGAAGCCGTTGGTTTAAAAAATGTAAAATTATATCATTTATTGGGATATTTACAAAATCGGGATGCTCCCGAAGCATCAAGCATCCAAGTACGGTTGTGTTGTAGTAGACGTGACAGAAGAGTACACCAGTAAGACTTGCTCAAAATGCGGTCATATTCATAGTAAGTTGGGCGGTTTAAAAACGTTTAAATGTCCAGAATGCGGACACACTCTGGACAGAGATTTAAATGGCGCTTTCAATATTTTGTTGAAAGCTTTGAGGGATACCTCCATGTCTGGAAAGCTTGCAGCTTTCCAGATTATGCCATACACAGTAGATTTAGGTAGATTCCTAGATTTACCGGGTTAAATGTATCTGGTTTATCCAGCCATACTCCCCATACTCAGTGGCACCATTTCGCCGTGCATTGTCAGGCCTAATAACATCGGCCCGCCCGGTCGAATCAACTCTCCTGTAAGCGCGCAGCGTTCCTCCTGCTGTGCTGTGGCATTAATGCTGGCTCGAATATCCGATCGAGAAAACATCTGCCGATACTCTCCAGACTTCTGCTGCACGTAATTCCAGAGCAAATCTCGAATCAAAGCTTGATAGCCTTGATTGCCCGCGAGATCTTTAAGTCTCTCTTTGAGTTCTCTTTCGAGTCGAATGCTGGTGACTTCCATTTCGGTGGTTGAGGTTCTAGGTAGGGTATGCATAATTTTTTCTCCGTGACGGGTGGACAGATGTGTAATATCAGTGTAGTATGTTTAAAGCTAGATTTAAAGGTCTCTTACCACTTTCTGCCGACTTTGAAATTTCTCCCCACCTACTCCACCTATCAACTGAAGTGCGATCGCCCCACGGGTCGCTCAGAGTCGTCACGGCACGCCTTTAAAACGGGTTTTGCGACCGTCGCAGCGACCTCGTGGGCGGGCCGGGGCTCAATTAAACCCGGTTATAGTGGATTAGGACAAATTGCAGAAATTAATTACAACGAGGTAGACCAGCACGGTCTGCAAGTGGCACAGCCATATCGAGATACGCGAAGCGGGAGGTACAGCTAAACAACTGTACCAAGACAGAATGAAAATTTGCATGAAAGCAGTTTTTCTGGCCCCCGCTTCTAAGTAAGAGAAGCGGGGGCATTTGATTGGATATTTGATAAATTCGATCGGCTTGGGGAACTGGCAAAAAATCAGATGTAGCCAATGCTGACGAAGCAAGCAAAATTCAAAATCTAAAATCTAAAATCTAAAATCCAAAATCCAAATGAGGAGGAGCAAGCCGTGACCGTAGTAACTGATGTATTGAGGCAATCTGTGGTGGTGTTTTCTCAGAATTACCTACCGATGAGCCGTGTCAACATCAAACGGGCGATCGTACTGTTGGTAACAGGCAAGGCTGAACCTCTTGATTTTAGCATTGGCAACGGCTGGCTGGTGCGATCGCCCAGCACCAGCATCCACGTACCCGAACAAATCCGCTTGACTTTTGGTAACAGGGAACGCCTGTGGAAAGTGCCCCCGGTTAATCGCCGGGAAGTTCTGCGCCGCGATGCTCATTCTTGCCAATACTGCGGTAGCAATCGGCATTTGACGCTGGATCACGTGATGCCTCGATCGAAGGGCGGCCCGCATACTTGGGACAACGTGGTGACTGCTTGCGAACGGTGCAACTCTCGTAAGGGCGATCGAACTCCCGTAGAAGCTGGAATGACTCTGCGAACTAAGCCGAAGGCCCCCATACACCCCACTGTTGCTTTTGCCGAACTGTTTTGGCACGAATATCAAATTGGGGAATAGGGAATGGGAAGAATTTTAGATTTTAGATTTTAGATTTTAGATTTTAAATTGATGCGTAATGCTCGTCTAAAATCTCCCCTAACTCTCAATTCCCAATTCCCGATTACCAATTTTCAATTATCAATTTTCAACTTTCAATTCCAAATTTAGGGCTGTCAATATGCTGAAGTTGACTTATACTGAAACGGGCTTTAACCTAGAGCGTTTGGCTCAATCTCCCGAACAGTTAGTGGCGCTGCGAGTGGTGCTGGCTATGCGAGTTGGTCAAAGCATCAGCGTCGAACCGAGCACTGCGGCATTTTTGCTGCCCGCGAATTTGCCGGCGCTGTCTCTGTTGGAATCTGAGGCGCGCCGAAACGACAATGATGCAATCGCCCTTTGTGTTGCTGATGCTGACTTTGTAGAAGTGACTCTGCGGGGTACGTGGATTTCTGGCGCGTCTGAGGGGGCCCAGGGCGTGTTTGCGACTGTGTTGGGCGATCGGGCGGAGCTCTTGCTGCTCAAACTCTGGCTCGAAACTCAGGCTGCTGCGGAGGTTGTCGGGGAAGTCGGCGATTAATATCGGATGTGGAAGGAAGAGGAAAGAGGGAAGAGGGAAGAGGGAAGAAGGAAGAAGGAAATATTTTCTTCATTTCCCACTCCCCCACTCTTCCCATCTCCCCTCTGCCATCACAGACAATTTATATGGGTAGCAGAGCAGCAAATCGCTCATTTTAGGGCGTATAAATTATGTTGAAGTAAATTCCTTTATCTTGCAGATTGTCGCCTTTATCGCTAATTCTCACCAAAGGAAAAGCGTAATCTACGCGCAGGTTCACCCGCTGTATCGGTTCCCAGATTACCCCCAAACCCAGACCTGCTAAAAATGTCTGATTGGTTAATTTATTAGGATTACTCGCAACGTTCCATACCGTACCCGCATCCAAAAATGGAGCTAATTGAAGTTTGGGATTTCCCGAAGCATCGCGCTGCAAAGTAATCCGATCTTCGATGGAAACTCTGAAGCCGTTATCGCCAGAACGGACATTTTGGCGGTAGCCACGCAAAGATTGCCCGCCACCAATTACAAATTGCTGGGAAGGCAACAAACTATTAGCTGACAACTGCAAGTCAGCCTGCAAAATTAATAAATGTTTGTCATTCAATCGCTGTACTCGCTGCACTTGACCCAGCCAGCTAAAAAATTGTCCGTCGGGATCAGAACCTTCGTATTGAGTAGCATCAAACAAGCTAGTGCCGATCGTAAATTGCGATCGCACGGCCCAAGCACCCTGCGGGTCACGCCGAATGTAGTCCTGTCCCAACTTAATTGCGCTCGTAGTGCTGACACCCTTGGACTCCTCGCGGATGCCAAAAGAAACAGGTTCGCCAGCGACAAAAGTTCTGCCTGTCTGATAAGTAAAACCAGCAGACAAGGCAAATTCTTCGATCGGCGTTCTCCGCAGTGGCTGGCGGTAACTAACTTCAAATAAATGCGATTTTCCCGAAATATCAAAACTATCAAAAGGTTCTTGTACAATACTGTTGCGGTTCGGTGCCGCCCTCAATTGCAAAGTGCCGTTCATTGCATTTAGCGGCACGCGATAGCTGAAATCAAACACGTCTGAATCGCCGATCGATCGATAATAAGCCCCTGCCAGTTCGTCGCCATTTCCTGTTATATTGCGGTGCCGCAAACTAACTCCCAATCTTTCGGAACCGACACTGGGAGGCGAGTAATTGTCAATGCTGAAACTAGGTTGAAATGGATTAGCTTCCGAGACTCGGACGATCAGAATGCTCTCGGCTTCATTATCCCCAGCCCGCAGACTGGCTTCTACATTGTCAAATAAAGGATCGACTCGCAGCAGCCGGAGTTGGTCTTCTAATGAAGCTGTGCTTAAAGGCATTCCGGCACCGAGTCGAATCCGGCTACGGATGTAACTCGGATTCAATCTTTTAGTTCCTTCTACCTCAATTCGGGCTAGCTTGCCTTCAATCACTTGAATTTGGACTACCCCTGCGGTGATAGTTTGGGGCGGCAAGACTGCTCTCGAAGTGATGTAGCCACGATTGAGGTAAATTTCGGTAATTTTGTCGGCGATTTGTTTGAGCTGTTCTAGGGTGGTAGAACGGCCTTCTAACGGGTTGACTAAGGCATTAATTTCGTCTTGGCTTAAAATTGTGCTGCCAACTACTTGAATTTTCTGCACCTCAATTGGTGTATTCGGCAGCGTTGGGGGAACTGGCGACGGGGACTGTGGCGCTACTGTGGGCGGTACTTGGGGAGGTTCTGGGGAAGGCTGCGGGGCAGGTTGCAGAAATCGATCGCGATTTGGATCTGGCTGAGTCGGCGGCAACGGTAACAGCCGATCTGGTACTCGATCGCGGTTTAAGTCGGGCGGGAGGTTTCCCGGTGGCGTCTGCGGGTTCTGGGCTAAAAAATTACAATCTAGCGGGTTCTGACATTGGGGCTGGTTGTCAACCAGATTTTTTGCTACGGGCAAGATGCCCGTACCACAAGCAGTTTCATCAATTGTGGCACAGGCTTCTTGGCTGTTCTCGGCGGGGTTCGATGGTGTTTCTGGTTCAGGGTTGGTCTCGATCGCATCGGGAAGCTGATTTAAGTTTGTTGCTGTTTCATCCTGCTTGATTTCCAGTTTTTGCAGTGCTAATACTTGATTGCCCGTATCTGCTGAGTTGTCAGCGGCGACGGGCAACTGAGAAATATCCTTTGTTTGGGATATAGCTTTATTGGCATAAAAGCAAGCCATCGGCAGCGCAGTTAGAAGTGAAATCCCCAACCGAAATAGTGCAATATTTGCATTCGGGCGCATAATTAATAATTTCTCTAAAATAAGTTTGTCGCCTGCTTGACTATGCCAGTTTATCATTTAGTATTAGGCGAAATTTGACCATCAAAATTTCCACAGTCCGGCTTTCAATATGCCAGAAGTCCGAACTGCCGAGCGGTACAAAAATTTTAATTTATTTAGGACGATCGACCAAACAACCCCCAACAGGCAAAAATCATCTGGGGCGCTGCCAAATACCGCGCTCGAAACCGAGTTTTTCGTACTTGCTGCACCCCTCATACCATGTGAGATTTGAGATTTGGCAATGACTCGCCCAAAAACGGATACCGTGCCCCGAACGCTCATCAGTGTAGATCCTAAAATTTTAGACTCCTGTTCCTGCTCCCAGATTCAATGCAGCAAGTAAATCTAAAATCTAAAATCTAAAATCTAAAATCGACTGACTTATGGCTATCCGGGTTTGGGACACGGGCCTACCGTTGCATTCTTTGCGTGAAACTGGTATTGAATTATTTTCTTGTGATCGGTGTTATTTCACTGGCGACTAAGGGTTCTTGGGCTATTTTGCCGAGTTCGACTGAGTTGAGCACTGCTGACCACTCGATCGCTAAACTGGCATCGCTGGGAGACTGGAGACGCAATTGAGCTAGAGTTGCCAGGTACTCGTACCAGAGATTTTGTTGGGCGAAGATGCTGAGCTTGGTGAGGTCGGACGATCGATCCAACTCGGTTTTCACGGTTGGGGCGAGTGCGGTGCGGTTGATCCACCCGGAAACGAGAACATCATCTGTTGTATTTTTTGGGTTGCATTTGATAGTAAAGTACCATTGATAGTTTTTGCCAACTTCCAGGGCTGGCGAGTTCTCGTCGGAGCCGAGGCTGACGCTAACAATACCTGCACGGCTAGTTACCATACGAAAACTTTTTTTGTATAGTGTTTTGTCTCTTTCGTCTGCTAACTCAAACTGAACTGTTTTGTCGAGGGCTACGGGAAGGTAGTAGAAAAATGTCGGTTTTGCTGATATGGTTTGCCCCATAGTTGATTGGGGAATCAAGGCAGTTAAGGCAGTTGTGGCCGTGGGGCATTCTAAGCCGCGGGTTCCTCCCCCTTCCCGCCTTCCGGGTACTCCGTCCTCCGGCGGTTGAAAGCTATTCCACGCGGCTCCCAATTGCTCGCTGTTCGGTCTGCTTCCGCTTGCTTGGGCGGGTTGAACTGTTTGCCAGTTGATGGGTAGCTGCGGTGGTGAGGCGCGCTGGACAATGTTTGCGGGGCTGTTGAGAGCCTCTGCTGGTATTAAAAAACTACCGGCGGCAACTGCCTCTAAAGACAGAATTAAGGAAAGAGCACCGATATTTAGAGCAGACTTCAAAGCCATGACGAACCTGCCTTCTGATGAACCTAGGAACTTTATCGCACGGTTTTATTCTATCCAAGGTTTTGACCGATATAGTAATCTGTTGTACTTAATTTATATCTTCAGGCAGATACGATTATTTGGGTCGCTCTGCTCAACATAGAATTCTCTGTCGCGTTTGTCAGTGGTAGCTTAGTAGTTATACTTACTTCCATTCACAGCAGCAGGTTGGGTTGAGCTTGTTAAACCCAACTTTGACAAAGACTAATATTCGGGGTCTTTTAACTCTAGCAAGAGGCTACAACGGGTCTTTTCGTAAAAACACCTCGTTGATGCGTCAGTCCTGGATATCAGGAAACTCGGCAATTTTGCTGGTGAACCTCAAGCGATCGGCTACAAGTTACAAATCAGGTTTTCTGTACAATACCGGCAAGAAATTTAGCATGAATCTCGATTCACCTGTTCTCTCGGACAAACAGCCTTCGGGGCTGCGGATGGTAAGACCCATCGGAGTCTTGGCACTGCACGGCATTGCTTTTTTAGGAAATAGGTTGTTCGCTGTCGATCGCGCCGAAGGGCTGCTATTGGAGATCGATCGAGAAAGTGACAACACTACTGTTTTGAATCCTTATCAAACGGCTAAGTTTGCCGGCGCAACGGGGCTGGCTATTTCGGAAGATACTCTCTGGTTTGCGCGGGATGAGGATATTTGTTGCTGTCGGGGCGCAATTCGGGACGGGGCGATAACTGAACTCAAACCGGAACATTTTGTTTCACTTTCTTATCGTGCTGACGGGATTGCTGTTTGGAAATCTACGCTTTATGTGACTTGCCAGAGATTAGCCTCGATTCTGGTTTTTGACCTGAAAACTGGTCGGGAAATTACTCGGTTTTACGCTCCCGGTATTGGGGTAGAAAATATCACAGTCCGGGATGAGGAAATTTGGGTTTGTGACAAGACTGAGCAAACTGTTTACTGTTTGGAACGGGGAACTGGGGAGATTAAATTTAGTGTTTTGACTCCCTTTGAGTCGCCTTCGGGTTTGGCTTTTCACAAGGATTCCGAAACCGGGGAAGAGGTTCTGTACGTGGCTTATGCCGGGGATGAACTTTACATCCGGGATGACCCGAATTCGGAAGATCCTTTTCAGTTGACGAAGCGCGATCGCACTTTTATTCAGCCTTTATCTTTTCACTACAATGAAGCTGACCGCTACGCTCTGTCAAACGGTTTTTTGATGGAAATGTCTTATGTGGAGGAACTGTCTCCCCTCGATGAGGTAGAAATCGAAAATTTGGAGTGGCGGATTGCTTTGCCTTCGCAAACTCACCGGCAAAAGGTCAGGAAAATTACGCCGATTGGAATGCCTTTTACTGAGGAAATTCAGGAAGGAGAACGGGTGGCGGTGTTTAAGTTCGATCGGCTGCACCCTGGGGAACGCCGAATTTTTGGCTGGAAGGCTTTGTTAGAAGTTCGATCGATTAAGTATCAGTTGTCACCTAGAGATGTCGAAAAGAGTCCGAAGCTGTCGCCGGAGTTTGCAGCTAAGTATTTGGTTGATAATGACAATTTGGCGATGGATACGGAGATTGTGCGATCGGCTGCTGTGGCTGCCATTGGCTCGGAAACTAACATTCTCAGGCAATTGCTGAGCATTCGTAATTTTGTTTACGATCAACTTTCTTACGGAATTAGGCCTCACATTGACACTCCCGATATTGTGCTGCGCCGTGGTATCGGTTCCTGCGGCGAATACGTGGGACTTTTGTTAGCTTTGGCTAGGTTAAACGGCATTGCTTGCCGCACGATCGGCCGCTACAAGTGTCCGGCTTTTGGTGACAGAAAAGGTGTGTCGCTGGAGCCGGATTTCAATCACGTTTGGCTGGAATTTTACATTCCGGGTTTTGGCTGGGTGCCGATGGAATCTAATCCTGATGATATTCAAGACAGAGGCCCTTATCCGTTGCGATTTTTTATGGGTTTGGCTTGGTATCACGTAGAAATTGGCAAGGGAATTCGGTTTCAAAGTCTCACTAGCGGCGGTCTTCCTTTAAACAAGGAGGAGGTTTCCGTGGGAAGTCTGGCAATTAATCATGTGAGGTTTACCATTTTGGAAGAGTTGCCCGCAGTGTGAAGGGAGTGTTAACAGTTAACAGTTAGCAGTCAACATTTAACTGTTAATTGTTAACATTTTTCATCTAAAATCGAAAGTATAAAATGTAAAATCAGAGGAAGAGGGGTTGTGGAATTTTCGATTGCTAATTTTCTCGTTTTAGTGGCCTTTGTACTACTGCTGACGGTGACTGGCGGGGTTGCTTATTTGACGGCGGTTGAGTGGCGCGATCGCAGGCGGTTAGATAAGGCTAAACGGAAAAAAAAGTAGCTCTGTGCTGTTGACAAAGTGCATTTTTTATGATAATAAACAAGGCGAGCGGGTTGGCTCGCCTTGTTTTGTGATTTGAGGTATTTTCACCGCAGATGATATCAAGTTTGGTAACATAAACGTTGTAGGTTCGTAGTGAGGACTTGAGTTTTCATACAAAACTATGATTCATATCGTTTCCGGTTGGATCGGAAGGATTTAACCACAGAGAACGCAGAGAACACAGAGGGAGATAAGAGAGATGAATAATTCCGATGAAGCGTGGATTTGAGCTCGCGGGCGGGACGCCCGCGCCACAATAAAAACACTAAAATAAACACAGATGAAAAAGGGAATTTTGGAGTTGATATCTTAAGTCCACTGTCGGAAAAATGTATTTTCTTGCCAAGCGGCGGCGGTGCGTTTTTCAAGTGCTGCCATTTCTGTTGTGTTCAGGGGTTTGAATGCTTGGGCGACTTTGAAATTTTCTTCTAATTGCTTTACTGAGTCGGCGGCGATGACGCAGCAGTGCACGCCGGGAAGTGAAAGCGTGTAGCCCATTGCTTGGTGCATTCCATCTAAAACACCGTTCTGAAATAATTTGCCGTAAGCTGGTATTTTCATGGCTATGACGCCGATATTTTTGGCTTTGGCTACTGGTAAAGCGCTGGTAACAAAGGAGCGCGGATGATGTTTTTCGGCGGCGTTGAGGCAGATTAATGTTGTGTCAAAAGGATAGCGCTGCAAGCCTGCGGCAATGATGGCTGGTTCGTGGTGTCCGGTGATGCCGGAAAAACGAATTATTTTTTGCTGTTTGGCTTCTTCGATCGCCTTTATTGCTCCTTTAGCACTGAAAATTTGGTCTAATTCGGCTTGGAATGAGACGTGGTGGAGTTGCCACAAGTCTAGTCGATCGGTTTTCAATCTTTTGAGCGATCGCTCTAAGTCTCTCCAGGCGCCATCTCTGTCTCTGGCGGAGGTTTTTGTGGCTAGGAATAGGCGCGATCGATATTTGGGCAAAACTTTGCCTAAGTTTTCTTCGCTGGGCCCGTACTCGGCCGCCGTGTCAAAATAGCTAATGCCTAGTTCGATCGCGCGTTCAATTTGCGCCGCCGCTTCTGCTTCTCTTCCCGGCTGCGACAGCGGTGTTTGTCCTGCCCCACCCAAACCGAAAATCGGCACTTTCACCCCGGTGTTGCCTAACAGTCGTTCTGGCATTTTTACTGTGGCGGCCGCCTGGTTATTGGGTGCGGCTGCGATTTCCCGATCCTGCTGGTCGATCGCCTTAGCACCTGCAATGCCGCTGGCAACAGCTATACTGCTCAATATAAAATTGCGGCGAGTCTTTTTGCGGGTCATTGTTTCCGTCTCCTCAGAATGTTTGAGTTGAGATTAACCAGAAAGTTAAATGAAGTCATCAGTCATTAGTCAGTAGTCATTAGTCAGTAGTCATTAGTCATTAGTCATTAGTCAGTAGTCATTAGTCATTAGTCATTAGTCATTGGTTATTGGTTATTTGTCCTATGTTTCTTGTTAGTTATTCGTTCTAATAACCAATAATCAGTAACCCATGCCCCATGCCCTATGCCCTATGCCCCATGCCCTATGCCCCATGCCCTATGCCCCATGCCCTATGCCCCATGCCCTATGCCCTTGTCAATTATCCATGCGCGAATCAGTTCGTTTATCTGTTCTGGTACTTCGTCGTGGGGACAGTGACCAGCTTTGATAAAGTGTTCTGTTAACTGCGGATAGTGTTTGCGAAATTTAGCGCTTCTTTCTGTGGAATTCATCCACGGATCGCCTTCTCCCCACAGCATTAGCAACGGGCAGGTTAATTGACTAAGTAATACGTCAATTTTTTCGCCTTGGGGTGTTCGGAATACGGAAGCGAATACTTTGGGGGCGCCGGGATCGCAGGAGGGAAGGTATATTTCTTCTACTAATTGGTCTGTGACGGCGCTTTGGTCGAGATATACTTTTTCTAGGGTTTTCCGAATTGTCGATCGCTGGCGCACGTACTGGAACAGCAGAAAACTTGCCCAATCTTGCTGAAATAAGGTTTTAGCTACTGCAGATATGGCTTTTTGCAAGGGCGGGGCTTCGGGTGCGGGCTGCGGTTCGCTGAAGGGGCCGGCGCTGTTGATTAATATGAGTCCGGCTGCTGATTCGGGGCGCCCGGCTGCTACACACAAGGCGGCGTAGCCTCCGAGGGAGTTGCCGGCTAGTACGGCGGGCCGGCCGATGATGTTGGTGATAAAATCGTGGAGTTGGTCGCGCCAGAGGTCGCCGCTGTACTGCAATTCGGGTTTTGCCGATCGCCCGAATCCCAAAAGGTCGATCGCCCACACTTCAAAGTCTTTGCTCAGGCCGCTAATATTTTTGCGCCAGTGGTCTGTGGAGGCTCCAAAACCGTGAATTAACAGCAGGGGAGGGCGTTCTGGATGCCGATCGCTGGATCTAACGTAGTATACTGAATGCCCTCGCCACTGCCAGTAAGTGCCAGCTATGGGGGCAGCGGTTATGGCTGGGTTTGCTTGCATAATGTAAAGAAATAATTATTTACTTTAACTATTGTATCGCGACATTCAGATTTATATAGTTTGGCCAACGCCCCGGAGTTTCGCCCGCAAAGGATTGGTCAATTTGGGCGAGTTGAGATCTCGCGCTCTCACGCACTCAGGATTAATAAGTTTTGTAACAAATATTGATTTTGTGAGGGGCGCAGCAATGGGAGATATTTGACCCGATCGCATTTAGGAAAATAAATCGCGTTTTGGCTGCAACATCCCTAGGTATGATAATTTTGCTGTTTGGCGGCAAAAGCAAGTTCTGGGCGATGGCGCTTGGCCGGGGCTGCGAGGGTCGAACCTGATTGGCGAGGGTTAAGGGATCGACTTTTTTATAGTTATTTGCGAGCTTTTCCAGGTGGGGATCGTTTGTTCAAGAGGTGTTGACGGCTTCGGGGATGCAACTAGCCGTTTGGTTGCTACTTGGCAAAAGCTGAGCTCAAAAATTTAGCTGCTGGGAGAACTTATAAGTAAAATTACTGATGGTTCTCTGCAGAAGTTTCTCAGAATCGCTGAATATTTTGTGACGTGGTTTGCTGTTCTTAATTGCTTTGATACTCTAAGATAGAAGTAGAGCTGCGCCGCTCAATTAATTAGCATTTTGAATACTAGGGAGCCAACTATGCAGGGTGTGAACTTTATCCACCTGAAAGTTAGGGAGTTTTCTGAGTGATTGCTATTTCACCTCGTCCCGTCGGACGCAATTGGATTACGATTAGCTTCGCTTCTACTCTATACCTTTGTCCTATTTTGGATCTGCTCCTAGCAGAGGTGCCAGATTACTGGCAAGCGGAATTGCGGTTGGGGCTTCAAGAAGCTTTGGTAAATGCTGCTAAGCATGGAAACAAATTAGATCCCGGTAAAACTGTTGGAGTCCGTTTTTCGATCGTCCAAAACCAATATTGGTGGGTGATATCGGATGAAGGTTCTGGCTTTAAGGCCCCTTGCAGTTGCAACCTTTATACCGATGATTGCGACAGTCTCCTCGCAGAGGAGGTTGCAGATAACTCTGGACTACCCCATGTGGAACAGGAATGTGGTAGGGGGTTGTTTATTCTTTACCAAATATTCGATCGGGTAGAGTGGAATTCTGAAGGTACAGAGTTACGGCTGTGCAAAGAACTTGCCCGTCCCTACCGACTGCCTCGCTTGCGCTAGCACCGCTATGAAAGCAGCAGTTTTCACCTCAGCTAGACCTGGAATTTTTTTCGTTCTCGGGCTGAAGCTTGCAGTGAGAATTTGAACGCTCTGGCTATTGATAGCTGATCATAATGCAAAATGTGAGTTTTGAGTTAAAAAAGTATAAATCTTTTGAACTCACAATCGCGCTGCTCGATCGGGCGGCGCGATTGTCTAAGTTTTGAGCGACTACTCAAGTCAAAACTCCCAACTCAAAACCGCCAAGGGTTACGAACAACGAAGCAATCTAATTATTTGCCGTGGGTGGGACAGGGAGGAGCAGATATCGATCGATCCAGCCATCCTGCTGCTTGGTTTAAGCGCGGGAGAGCTTCTTCAGGCTGTTTTTTGAGCAAAAAGACCAAAGCGGCCGCAGCTTGCTCGCAGGCCCGCGCAGAACGGTTGGCTTTGAGGCGGTGCCAATCTTTTTCGGAGATGGCGAGGCGCGCGGCGAGAGCTTGGGCTAGTTCTACAGTGCTCAGCTCGTTGAGGTTGACAGTTTGGGTTGTTTGTGTAGTTTCAAGCATAATTGGCAATTATACGGATTTGGCAGCCGTTTCTGAATTTAAAAAATATACTGCATATAATAACAACTTAATTGGAAATCGGTTTTTTTTATTATTATTGTCAGGTTTGCAGATCGAAATGCCTCAACAGCCGTCAGAGTTAAATCGGGAAGAGCAAGAAAGTGAGTTTGTTCAAGCGCTCGCAGCAGTTGAGCGATCGCTCGCAGCAGTCAAAGAACGGTACACTCAAATTCAGGTCGATCGACAGCGCCAAGTCGAACTCGGCCATCGGCGCGAAGAAATCCGCCAGTCGGGGCGCAAAAATCCATTGCCGCAACTCAAAAAAGAATTGCGGGAAATTGAGCAAGAATTGGAAACTATCGAGTTGAATTTAGAAAGCAGCCTGTTTTCTTGGGGAAGCATAAAACAACCTTTTTGGCAAGCAGTTCGCTTTGGGGGGCTTGGCATTTTGATCGGTTGGATTTTGAAATCCTATGCAGGTTGAAGGATGTTGGGAGTTAGAATTTTTGATTTTTTTATTTACCGCAGAGGGCGCAGAGGGCGCAGAGGAAGAGAAAAGAGAGAAATATGGTGCAAAATATTAAATAAACAGGAGTGGATATTATGACAAATCAACGAATAGCAGCAATTTTGCGCGCTGGTGAACCCGACGAAACTGTAACTGTTCAAGGCTGGGTTCGCACTAAGCGCGAATTGAAAGAATTTGCCTTTGTGGAAGTCAACGATGGTTCGGCGATGGCTAACTTGCAAGTAGTCATAAATTCCGATTTGCCAGATTTTGAAAATGTACTGAAACAACTGAATACAGGTGCATCTCTAGAAGTGTCGGGTGTGCTGGTAGCATCTCCGGCGAAGGGACAGCGAATTGAGTTGAAAGCCTCACAAGTACAAGTTTATGGCGATGCAGACCCGCAAACTTATCCGCTGCAAAAAAAGCGCCATTCCTTTGAATTTTTGCGGACAATCGCGCATTTGCGGCCGCGCACAAACACCCACGGTGCTGTCTTTCGAGTCCGCAATGCTTGTTCGGCGGCGGTACACCAATTTTTTCAAGAACGCGGTTTTTTGTGGGTTCATACTCCGATTATTGCTGCTAGCGACTGCGAAGGTGCGGGGGAAATGTTCGCCGTTACCAACTTTGATTTAAAGAATGTGCCGCGCACTGATTCGCAAGAGGTTGATTATGCTAAAGACTTTTTTGGAAAGCGCGCCTATTTAACAGTTAGCGGGCAGTTGGAAGCGGAAGTTATGGCGATGGCTTTCGGCAATGTTTACACTTTTGGCCCGACTTTCCGAGCGGAAAATTCTAATACTTCGCGACATTTGGCGGAGTTTTGGATGATTGAACCGGAAATGGCTTTCTGCGATTTGCAGGGAGATATGGATTTGGCTGAGGCGTTTTTAAAGTACATTTTTAAATACGTTTTGGAGCGTTGCCCGGAAGATATGGAGTTTTTCAATGAGCGCATTGATAAAACGGTTTTGGCTACTGCTGAAAATATCATTAATAATCAGTTCGAGCGGATTACTTATACTGAGGCGATCGCACTTTTGGAAAAAGCAGACAAAAAGTTTGATTTTCCGGTAAGTTGGGGCTTGGATTTGCAGTCGGAACACGAGCGCTATTTGGCGGAGGATTTGTTTAAAAAGCCGACAATAGTCAGCGATTATCCCGTCGGGATTAAAGCATTTTATATGCGTTTAAATGAGGACGAGAAAACGGTGCGAGCAATGGATGTTTTGGCTCCTAATATTGGGGAAATAATCGGCGGTTCGCAGCGGGAAGAAAGGCTGGATGTGTTGGAGCGACGCATGGAAGCGCAGGGTATGAATAAGGAGGAATTGTGGTGGTATTTGGATTTGCGCCGCTACGGTACTGTGCCTCACGCTGGGTTTGGTTTGGGATTTGAACGGCTGGTGCAGTTTATGACGGGAATGGGGAATATTCGGGATGTGATTCCGTTTCCCAGAGCACCTTTGAGCATTGATTTTTAGCAAAACGTAGGGACACTCCAAGAGTCCATTGGTGTCAACTTAACGTCAAACGTAGTATCAGTCTGCTGTCGGACGATTAAGCCTCGATCCCCCCTAGCCCCCCTTAATAAGGGGGGGACAAGAATATTCTCAAAGTCCCCCTTCTTAAGGGGGATTTAGGGGGATCTAGACTCAGCTAAAAGCGATATTTATCAAGGGTTTTAGGCTGAAGTTGACATCAATGGGCGAAAGCCCGTCTCCCTACCTGAAAAGAGAGGAATGCAAGCCTTTGTTACCAATTAAGTAGCGGAGGGAATTGTGATATCAACAGATTGCACTTTCACCGAAGTTCCCAAACTCGATAACGGCGGTTCAATTGCCGCAGTATTTCCCACTACTAATGTTACCAGATTCTCCGGTTTCAAATAAGTCTTGGCTACGCGCTGCACGTCGGCAATTGTTGCTGCTTCGATGCTGCGGCGGTAGCGAAAAATGAAATCTTCGGGATAACCGTAGTATTCGTAGCGGATTAATCGCGACAAAGTTTGACTGGGATTTTCAAATTTGAAAATGAATGAATTTAGGGTGGAATCTTTAGCAAAAGCTAATTCTTCCTGGGTAATTGGTTCGGTGCGGATACGATCGATCTCTGCCCGAATTGCCTGGATAAACGGTACTGTTGCGTCCGATCGCGTTTGGCCTCCCGCGAAAAACACCCCCGGATAGTCATATCTCGGGCTCCAAGCCGCGTATACTGAATAAGCTAAGCCTTGGCGCGATCGCACGTTATTAAACAAACGGCCACCGAAACCGTTGAGAACCCCATTCATCACATCCAAAGCACCGTAATCTGGACTGTTGAGCATTCCACCCAAATGTCCCATTTGCACGTAACTTTGACTTAATTGCGGCTGATTTACCAAAAATATGCCGCCGCCATTTGCTGGCGATACGGTTGGTAGCGGAGGCACTGCTGCACTTTGATTCGGTTGCCAGTTGCCAAATTTTTGCTCGACGAGCGATCGCATTTTAGCTGTATCAAAATCGCCAGAAATACCCAAAATCATATTCTTGGGATGAAAATATTTCTGGTAGAAACTCACCAAATCGTCGCGGGAAATATTGGCGAGGGTTTTGTATTCTACCGTGCGCGCGTAAGGACTGCGATCGCCGTAAATTAACTTTTCAAACTCGCGGCCGGTAATACCGTCAGGATCGTCATTGCGGCGGGCGATCGCACCTTGAGTTTGGTTCTTCGCTAAATCCAACTTTTCCTGAGCAAATATTGGCTCCCGAATCACTTCCGCAAATAAGTCAAATACGGGTTCCAAATCTTCAGCTAAAGCACTAAAATTAGCGCTGCCTGAACTAACATCAATCCCCGTTTCTACTGAAGCTGCTCGCTGTTCTAGCAACTGATTTAATTCATCAGCCGTATGCCGGCTCGTACCGCCAGTTCGCATCACTTCTCCCGTCAAACCTCCCAATCCAATTTTATCGGCAGGTTCAAAACGCTCGCCCGTGCGAAATAGAGCCGTTCCCCCGACTAACGGCAGTTCCCGGTCTTCCATCAGATACACCCGGATGCCATTTTTTAGCTCGAAGCGAGTATATTTAGGCAGTTTAATTTCTGCCAGCGGGGGAAATGTTAATTCGTCGTAGTGTTTGGGTGCCGCCGCAAAGGAAGGTAACAAATTAAACGTGCCAAGTGAAACAGTAAAAAAGCAAAGTGACAGCAGAAATAACTTTACTTTTTTCAGTCTCAATTTAGTCCTTTTCATTCTTTCTCCAATGTTTCCTAATTTGACAATTCGAGGCAGAGCCTCGCCGATATGCGTTCCCAGGCAGAGCCTGGAAACGAGTATTTCTTCCCTCTTCCTTCTTCCCTCTTCCCTCTTCCTTCTTCCTTCTTCCGCCGGACATCGAACTGACATCCGTTACATCCGTTACATCCGTTACATCCGTTACAGAACCTTCTTCTTACAGTGGCAAAAGCTTTCCAATCGTGCGATTTTCCGGGCGGAAAGTTGCCTGAGCGACACGCTGAATGTCAGCGGGAGTAACAGCGGCGATCGCATCCAATTCCTTGAACAAATTTCGCCATGAACCGGTATTTACTTGATAGTCCACCAGCGCAAATGCCATGCCCATATTAGAATTGAGCGATCGCAACAAATCGGCTCTCGCCTGAGTTTTCACGCGATCTAATTCCAAAGCAGAAACCGGCTCAGTTTTCAGGCGATCGATTTCCTTGCTCAAAGCGGAGGCTACTTCATCAACCGTGCGGCCCGGAGCAGTTTGAGCATAAAATAACATCAAATTCGGATACTTTTCGCCCGGATAACCGCTGAAACCTTGAGCCGCCAGCGCCAATTGCTGCTCTTCTACCAAAGATTTGTAGAGCCGAGAAGTGCGGCCATCGCTGAGCAAAGAACCAATCATTTCATAAATGGCATTGTCGGGATGATTCATCGCCGGTTTGTGATACCCTTCCAAATACCAAGGTTGAGTTTTTAATTGCAGCGTCACTTCCTTAGTTTGCGTTTGGGGAGGTTCGACAATCTGCAATTCTGGAGGCGCGGGTGAAGCCTTGTAACGGCCGAAATAAATTTGAGCGAGTCGCTTCACCTCCGAAGCTTTCACGTCTCCTACCACCGCAACAGTCAGCTTGCTGGGGACGTAGTGAGTGTCGAAAAACTTCTGCACGTCGCTGCGGGTGAGGTTTTTAATGTCTTCAGTGTAGCCAATTACGGGGCGGCGGTAGGGATGAGCAGAGAAAGCTTTGTTGGCAAAAGCTTCAACCATTTGTCCGATCGGAGAATTCTCGGTTCGCAGCCGGCGCTCTTCTAAAATTACCTGTTTTTCCTTGTAAAATTCCCGAAATACTGGTTCGAGAAATCGCTCGGATTCCAGCGACATCCACATTTCTAACTTGTTAGCTGGAAGGCTGTAAAAATACATTGTGGCGTCGGTGGAAGTAGCGGCATTTAGTCCGACTCCGCCTGCTTGTTCCACTATTTTGCCGAGTTCATTGCGCTTGACAAATTGCGAAGCTTCGGCTTCAACTTTGTCAAATTCTGCTTTTAATTGGGCGACTTCTTCAGTTTTGCCGCTGGCCTTGGCTGCTTGCATTTGCTCGAAGAGTTGGTCTTGTTTTTCTAGCAGCGGCTTTTCGGCTTGGTAGTCGGTAGTGCCGATTTTTGGCGTGCCTTTGAAGGCTAAATGTTCGAGATAGTGGGCGACACCTGTTTGACCGTCGGGTTCGTTTGCCCCGCCTACATCGGCGTGAATCAGAAACGATGCTACGGGCGCTCTGGGCCTTTCGAGTACGATGAATTTCATGCCGTTGTCGAGCTTAAATTCGCTGACTTGGCTGATTACTCGATCGAGCGATGGTTGAACAGAGACTGTTTGGGAGCCGCTAGCGGGGTTGGGGCGGGCGAGGGCGATTTCGGGCGAAATTCCCCACCACAGCAGTACAGCGGCGAGCAGGGATGCGATGAATCGAGTTTGGCGATCGGGCGATTCCCTACGGGATAGCTTCGCTTCACGGGGTTTTTGGAACTGCGGGGTCATTCGATTTTAGATTTTAGATTTTAGATTTTGGATTGTCAAACAAAAAAATGTTTGTGCTCGGTGGCCAGGAATTCTTTTCTCAGGATAAAGATTTTTGGAGGCATAAGCGATCTGTTGCGCCCCAGATGTTAGGCTGATACAGCAAATCTCAAAAAGGGTCTGGGGCCCGGCGAGGAGTTTTAAGTTTGGGATAAAAGCCGCGCACAACTTAAAACTTAACATTATTTAGCCCTTCAGTCCCGAACCCGTAGTTCCAAGTCGCCAATTACCGATTGCAAAGCCATGCGAATTTTTAATCAGTCTCCTCCTTCTGAAACAGAAACCAAGAAGCGGATTTTACAAGCCGCTCAGCGGTTGTTTGCCCGCAGCGGATACGACGGCACGACAACTCGCGATTTAGCAGCGGCGGCGGGGGTGGCAGAGGGTACGCTATTTCGGCATTTTGATAATAAAAAAGCGATTTTGATTGAGGTAGCGACGGAAGGATGGGTGGAGTTGCTGACGGATTTGCTGACAGAATTGAGCGAGATGGGCAGTTACAAAGCAGTGGCTCAGGTGATGCGGCGGCGGATGCTGAATATCCGCGAGAATAGCGACATGATGCGGGTGTGTTTTTTGGAAGCGCAATTTCACCCGGATTTGCGCGACAGAATTCAGTTGGAAGTCATCGGAAAAATGAGCGATGTTGCTGAGGCTTTTTTTGAAACGGCGATGGAAAAAGGAGTTTATCGGAAGATGAATCCGAAGATTGTGGCTCAGGTATTTTTAGGAATGTTTGCAGTCGCGGGTTTCAGTCAAAATACGATTATGGAGCCGAATGCTTCGCCCCAGGAAATGCAGGAAATGGCCGAAGGACTCGCAGATATTTTTCTGAATGGGGTTTTGCAGAAAGATCAATAATTAGTCATTAGTTATTAGTTATTGGTTATTTATTGGTTATTTATTGGTTATAACCGATATCTTGCAGCAATATCAATAAGAGGATTTTTCGTGGGGTCGGGCGGGTTTATAGAACCTATTTGCAAGCTTTAAGGCTGTTGGCGAACCCGCCCCTACGGCTAATTGAGAATGGTGCAATATCTCAGTTATAACCAATAACCCGTCACCCATCCCCAATCCCCAATTACTCTATAAATTCGTACATTTGCTGTACCCAATTCTCCCGGTTTTTCTGCCATTCATCCGTCACTACTTCCCAAGTTGTATTGCTTTCAAGTTCCAGCAATAGACTTGATACTTCTTCCAGCGTCGATGCTATATGACATTCTTCTACCCAACTTTCACGGAGCATTTTCCAGAGACTTTGTACCGCTTCTCGCTGAAAATTTGATTCTAATTCAACTAGCAATTTGGCTAGGTGTTTTTCGTCAATTGCTGCTGACACCTCGCTCATCCAACAGTTGCGACGTTCTTTCCATTCTTCCGTCACTGCGTCCCCGTTTAGGTGGGCTTGAAACTCTAACAGTAATTGGTTTAGTTCTACCATATTAAATTTTGTCTTGTTTGCAGTTTGTGCTATTTTTGTACAAATTTTATTGATTGAGAGTGTTGGTTTTTTATAATGAGCTATGTGGCTGAGGCTTTATTTGGAAACGGCGATGGAAAAACAAGTTTATCCAAATATGAATCCGAAAATTGTCGCTCAGGTATTTGTGGGAATGTTTGCAGTCGCGCCCTTCAGTGAAAATACGATTATGGAACCGAATCCTTCTCGGCAGCAAATACAGGAAATGGCTGAAGGACTGGCAGATATTTTAATGAATGGGGTTTTGCAGAAAAATGAATCATTAGTCATTAGTCATTAGTCATTAGTCATTAGTCATTAGGAAATTTTAGAGCCTGAAAACGCAATATATACAGGCTCTGACACGTCGAAACTACTCCTTAAACTTGTGCATTTGCTGTACCCATTTCTCGCGATTATGCTGCCATTCATCGGTCACGGCTTCCCAATTCGTATTGGTTTCTAGTTCCAGCAATAAACTTGATACTTCTTGAACAATCGATGCTCCCAGACATTCTTCTACCCAACGGTCTCGACGCTCTTGCCACTGAATATCCACCGATTCCCACTGCAAGTTAGATTCCAATTCAACTAGCAATTCTGCTAGATATGTCAGGTTAACTGATGCTGCCACATCGCTAACCCAACTTTCCCGGCGCTCTTTCCATTCTTTTGTCACTCCTTCCCATTTGAGGTTGCTTTCAAACTCTAACAGTAACTGATTTAGTTCTACCATCTTAAATGTTGGGTTTTTTGTAGTTTGTGCTACAATTATACCAAAATTTTCACTAAACAGAGTGTTAAGTTTTTTTTAAGATTGCGGTCGCAGTGAAACTACAGAATAGATAACTGAATAATGAACGATGAATTTACTTTAGATATGCTAGAGATTCCCAGCGGTTGGAGGCGGGGCGAAGGTGACTGGACAGGAGTGGCGGCGGCTCTTGCTAGAGGGGAAACTGTCGAAGTAATTCAAGAAGTTGGTTCTACTTTGTGGCAAAACAGTCTGCCAGAAAAACATTCTTTGTATTGGGATGGGGAAAATCTATCAACTATCAAAGCCAGAATTTGGATTAGTTTCACCCAGAGAAGATTTTCGCCGGAATCTGTTTTGCCAAAGGTTCAGTGGCATCCCAGAGTGTTGTGGGTAGGGATAGGTTGTGAACGCGGAACAGGGCGAGAATTAATCGAAACAGCGATTAAACAAGTATGCCGTGCTTATCATTTAGCGGAAAGTGCGATCGCAGGTATTGCTACAATAGATACTAAAGCAGGTGAAGTCGGCTTGCTGGAACTTTGTCAAGCCCGAAACTGGCCGTTAAAAACCTTTGCTGCTGACATTTTAAGTTCCGTAGAAGTCCCCAACCCTTCAAATATTGTAGTCAAAGAAGTCGGCACGCCCAGCGTAGCAGAAGCCGCGGCACTTTGTGCGATCGAACTAATATCTTGTACCATTCTCAACAACAGGCAAG